>NZ_JAEPRP010000037.1:0-45147 GCF_016652895.1 Ensifer sp. SSB1 | reverse complement strand
CTTCGTCGCGCAATGGACGAAGCTCGGCGGCTCGGCGGCGGATGTCGAGATCTTCGACGTTCCCGGCGCACTCGAAATCCCGCTACATGCGCAGACGCTGGCAAAGACCGGCCGCTATGCCGCAATCCTCGGCACCGCCTTCGTCGTCGACGGCGGCATCTATCGCCACGATTTCGTCGCCGGCACCGTGCTCGACGGCATGATGCGCGTGCAGCTCGACACCAATGTGCCGGTGCTTTCCGCCGTGCTGACGCCGCACAATTTCCAGGAAAGCGAGCCGCTGATCGCCTTCTTCCGCGAGCACTTCGTTACCAAGGGCACGGAAGCCGCCAACGCCTGCGCCCAGATCCTCGACGCCCGCGCCAAGCTGGCGCTGGTCAACGCCTGATCGGCTGCGGGCTCCGACATCAGCCGGCCTGACGGCGCCGCAATGGCGGTTGCCCCTCATCCGCACGGTGAGGGCTCGCCCCTCATCCGGCTGCCGCCACCTTCTCCCCGCACGCGGGGAGAGGGCTAGGGTGAGGGGCAGCCACGCCCTACTAACCTCTCCTGAATCAACTCGTGAAGCGCCTGAATCGGTTCGTCAGCGTTAACGGACAAGCCGCTGTTTCGACTCGTCAAATCAAAGCGCCGCCTCGCCCTTCTGCAAGCTGCGCTCCAATGCCGCCACGCGGTGCCGGTGCCCCGCCACTTCGTAGCCGACGATGGTGACGACCGGTGCCAGCGTCAGGATGACCAGGCACTTGGCCATGTCGAGCCCGGCGATCGCGGCGACCACGGACGCGGCCAGCACCAGCGCGGTACCGGCGAGCAGCCAGAGATGCAGGCGGTCCGCCTGCTGCATGAGATAGGCGTACATCGCGTAGAGCAGCCCGATATAGCAGGCGACGGGCACCGCAACCGTCAGCACCGTTGCGACCGAACCGATATGCGCCTTGTGCTCGATGTAGTAGGCCGCCACATGCAGGCCGGCGCCTGTCGCGACGATCGAGGCGAAGATCGGCATGTGGCCGTAGCCCCAGACAAAGGCCCGCTTGAGGCGGTAGTGGTGCAGGATTTCGGCACTCGGCAGCAGGAAATAGATCCACCACATGCCGAAGGTAAGCCCCGTACCCGCCAGGCAGACGAGCGCGACATTGAGATCCCAGCCCTGCCCCTCGACCACGGCCGAGATCGAGGCGACCGTGCCGACAACCCCTTCCCCGAGCGCGATGATGGCAAGAAGCCCGTAGCGCTCGGCGATGTGATGCGCATGCCAGGGCGTGCCACCGTCCCGCGTCTCGGCGAAATAGGGGCCAAGCATCTCGATCGCCGTGAGCCCGACGACCATGGCGAAGGTCACCAGCAGTGAGAAGTCGACGAAGATCAGCACGATCCAGCCGATCTGGGCGACGCTGATCGCCTTCACATAGGTGAGGCAGGCATTCCGCCGCGCCGGGTCCTGGCGGCTCGCGCGCAGCCACTGGAAGAGCATCGCGACGCGCATGACGACGTAGCCGAGCACCATGATGCCGTTGTCGAGGTGCTCGCCCTTGTCGATCGACTCGAACATCGGCGGCAGGCCGATCGCCAGGATCAGCACGCCGACCATCTGCACCATAGTGACGCTGCGGAAAATCCAGTCGTCCGTGTCATAGGCGGAGGCAAACCAGCTGAAATTGATCCAGGCCCAGCAGATGGAAAAGGTCGCGAGCGCAAAGCCGAAGAGACCGGCAAAGGTGTGCCCCTCGGCGAGAAAATGGGCAAGCTGCGAAGCGGCCAGGCTGAAGGCGATGACGAAGGTCAGGTCGAACAAGAGTTCGAGCGTCGTCGCCGTCCGGTGATGTTCATGCGTGTCGCGGCCGCTCATGCGCGCCACATGATGGTGTGCACTTTGATGCGGCTCGGTCGAGGTTGCTTCATTCATGCGGCAACGTCCTTCAATTGACGATCCGCAAGGATATTCAAATATTTGCAGAAGCCTCGTCAAGGCGAAGCGATAGACCGGACACGAAAACGCCCGGCATCTCTGCCGGGCGTGTCGTCACGATGCCTGAGGGAGGATCAACGGGCATCGAGAGATCGGTTTAGGCCTTGATATCGGAAGTGGGACCCGGACGGAAAAACGCCCGCACCTTTCCTCATCCGGCTCTGGCAGCATCCAGGCGATTGATCGCCTCGACATTGCCGGCCGACGAGCCGTTGGGGTCGAACTCGGATGCGAGCCAGGTATCGACGATCGACTTTGCCAGCTCCGGCCCGATGACGCGCGCGCCCATGGTGATGATCTGGGCATTGTTCGACTTCGCCGCACGCTCGGCCGAATAGGTGTCGTGCGTCAGCGCTGCGCGGATGCCCGGCACCTTGTTGGCGGAGATGCAGACGCCGATGCCGGTGCCGCAGAACAGGATGCCGCGGTCATGCTTGCCCTCGATAACCTGCTGCGCCAGGTTCTGCGAGAGGTCCGCATAGAAACCGGACTGGCTGAGGTCCACGACTTCCACGTCGCTGCGGCCGCTCAGATGGGCGGCGATGACATCCAGCAGGGGCTTGCCGGCGCTGTCGGCTCCAATTGCAATCTTCATGATTGTTCCTTTCGTTCTTCTTGAGCTGCAACGGCCGGAGGCTCAGATCGCTTTGGCGACGCGCTGCAGAATGTCGAGATAGCCAGTGACGTCCCAGGCGGAGCGGCCGATGAAGAGGCCGTCGATATGCGCCTGGGTGATCAGTTCTTCGCAATTGCCGGGATTGACGCTACCGCCGTAGAGCACCGGCACGCGCCGGCCGAGTGTCGCTTCCGCCACGTCGGCGATGCGCTTGTGGCGCTCGTCGGCATAGTCAGCCGTCGCCGGGATACCGTTGACGCCGATCGCCCAGACCGGCTCGTAGGCAAGCAGGATCGTCGCCTTCTTCGCCTCGCCCTCGAGAAGTGCCAGCGCGCCCTCGACCTGGCGCTTCAACACAGCATCTGCCTCGCCCGCTTCGCGCTCGGAAAGCGTCTCGCCGATGCAGATCAGCGGCACCAGGCCATGGCGCGCGGCGGCTGCCGTCTTCAGGCCGACGGTGCGATCGGTCTCACCGAAATGTTCGCGCCGCTCGCTGTGGCCGAGCTCGACCACGTCGAGGTTGCAATCCGCAAGCATCAGCGGCGACACCTCCCCGGTCCAGGCGCCGGCATCGTCCCAATGCATGTTCTGCGCGCCGACCTTGACGCTGGTGCCGGAAAGTCGCGCCTTGACCTCGCGCACAGCCGTGAACGGCGGGATGACGAAGCGCTGGATGCGCGCGTCACGCGTCGCGTCGGCAGCCGCCAAACCTTCGGCGAAGGCCATCGCCTCGGCGAGCGTCTTGTTCATCTTCCAGCTGGTGCCGACCCAGAGGCCTGACTTGCTCATGCTTTCTCCTTGCGATTGTCGACCCTGACCAGCCGGATGCCTGCCTCTTCGAGCGGTGCGGCATGCTCGGCCGCAACTTCGGCGCCGGTCAGCACCGCGTCGAAGGCATCGAGCCCGGTCAGGAAATGGAGCGCCGAGCGCCCGAATTTGTCGTGATCCACCAGCAGGTATTTGCGCTTGGCCGCCTTCACCATCAGGCGCTTGGCCTGAACGACCTCCTGGTCCTGGTGAAAGGCCGTGGTGCCCTCGATCGCCGAACTGGAGAGAAAGGCGATATCGACGCGCAGCGACCTGAGCGCCTCGTCGGTAACAATGCCGAAGAAGCCATTGAACTTCTTGCTGTACTGTCCGCCGAGCGCGATGACGTTGATGCCGGGCGCGCCCGAAAGGCTGGTGATCACGCCGAGATTGTTGGTGATGACCGTCAGCGGTCGAATGTCGCGGATGCAGTCGGCGATCGCGCCCGTCGTCGAGCTGTCGTCGATCAGGATACTCTGTCCCGGCTCGATCAGGCTTGCCGCATGTTCGGCGATCCGCCGCTTTTCGGAGATCGCAATCTTCTCGCGGTAGCGGAAGTCGCTTTCGAATTGCGGGCTCGACTGGATCGAGGCGCCGCCGTGCACCTTGCGCAGGAGGCCTGCCTGCTCGAGGTCGTCGAGATCGCGATGCACCGTCATTTTGCTGACGCCGAAGCGCAGCGACAGATCTTCGACGGACGCCGTTCCGGCCTCCATCAGCACATCCATGATCGCCTGTCGCCTGTCTTCCGGCTTCATCGTCTGGGCCCCGATTTCACGCGACCTCAGCCACGCTCACAGTGAGAAGATAACACCTATTTGTGATATTTCAATTTGAGTAACGTTATTTTGTGATCTTTTAGTGTGATTTTTCTGTGCGATTGAAGCCCGTGTCGATGTGGGGCTCCCAGAATTCGACCGACTCCCGGATCATCTCGACGACGTTGTGGTCGGTCGGCTCGCGCTCGCGGAAGGAAAGCTCCAGGCAGATTTCGTTGTCGGTACCGCCACCGGCCTTGACCGCGCCGATCAGCTTCTCCGGCGTGATGCGGCCGTCGCGGTTATAGGCTGCGGTAAACGGCCAGTGCCCGCCCTTGTTCATCGACGACTGCTTGATGTGGATGATCGGCGAACGCTCCGGGAAGGCGCCTGCCCAGGCATAGGGATCGATGTCGTCGGGGTTTTCGGAGGTGACGTCGCCGTGGTCGATATCGACCATCATCTTCATCGGGATCGGCAAATGGGCTTCGGCGAGCCGCCGGTCGAGCGCCCGGCATTCCTCGATCGTGTGGCCGAACTCACGGCCGACCGACATCGGCTCCCAGAAGACATAGGAAAGCCCCGCCGCTTTGCCGTGCTCGGCAACCTCGCGCCAGCAGTCGATGGCGATCCGCATCATCTCCTCGCGCCGCACCGGGTCGTCGTAGTCGCGAAGCGTGAAGATCGCGAATTGCGTGCCCATGCCGGAGGCGCCGAGTTCGGCGGAGATATCGGCAAAGGTCTTGAACCAGTCGACATAGTAGCGGCGCACATCCGCGTCCGGATGGCCGAAATGGTTGAGCCTGCCGTAGGGACCGGTCATGCCCGAGGTGATCTTCACGCCGGTACGGTCGATTGCCCGACGAAACTGCCGGAGGGTCTTGGCGATCGTTGCCGCCGGCCAGCCCGGATTGACGAACTCGTGGGTGAGCTGCACGTAGCCGATGCGGATCTTCTCGGCGATCGTGTCGATCAGGTCATCGGGTTCGGCGAAGCGGTTGACCAGCGGGTTGGTGTTGAGCGACAGCGTGAAGGCCACGGCTTTACTCCCGGCTACCAGATGAATTTCGGAAGGATAAAATCTGGACTGGCACCGTGCTCGGCAAAGAGCTGGCGACGCTCCTCGTCCGAGGCGCGCTCCAGGATCCCCGTCGTCACCAGCACCGAGTGAAGCCCTGCATTTACAGCACCGGCAATGTCGTGCTCGATGCTGTCGCCGATCGCACAGACCCGCGTCGGATCGGGCTGCCCGAGAAATTCGAGCGCTGACACATAGATGTCGGCAAAGGGCTTGCCGATCCAGCGAACGGTGCCCCCGAGCTCCTCGTAAAGCTCGGCGATGCGGCCGGCGCCGAAGGCGGTCCCTTCCTTCGTCAGCATCACCTTGTCGGGATTGGTACAGAGACAGGGAACGCCGCGCGCGGCCGCAGGCGCAAGCAGCGTCTCGTAGTGCGAAAGTGGGTAGACGTCGCCCTCGCTCGCGGCGAGAAGCACGAAGTCGGCATCAGCACCGCCAGTCGTGCGTTCGAGGTCTAGTCCGGTCAGCGGCGAGACGTCGCCGTCGCGGCTGATCAGCAGGCACTTGCGCCGCGCACCGACAGTGCTCTCGCCTTCCCGCCTGAGGATCTGCCAGGCGACCTCGCCCGAGGTCAGGAACCAGTCCCAGCTTCCCGAGACGAAGCCGAGATCGACGAGGCGGCGGTCGTTCTCCGCCGAGCGCTTGCCCGAATTGGAGAGAATGATGATGCGTTTGCCCGCATCCTTCAGCCGAGCCAGCGTTTCGGCCGCGCCAGGATAGGGCCCGCGACCATCCCGCAGCACACCAAACTGATCGATCAGGAAGGCATCATAGCGATCGGCGATCGCGCTCAGTCTTTCGATAGCTTGGGCAACCATCACAACACACCTGCTATTCTCGCGCCGGCCAGCGCCAGTCGCGCCGTACCGGCGGCTGCCTCTTCGGAAAGAACCGGCAGGAACGGCACGCCGAGCTTGCGCGCCCGGATCGCGGTCCAGGCCGCGTTCTTCGCGCCGCCGCCGACGCTGCGGAGCGATCGGAGCCCTGGCCCGCCAAGCGATGTCAGCCGCGAATAGGCAAGGCTCTCGACGCCGGCGATGCCCTCGAAGATTGCCTTGAGGAAGGTCGCATCATCGGCTGGCCGCGGGCTCATGCGCGGAGTGAAATCCGGATCGGCGATTGGGAAACGCTCGCCGGGCTTCACCAGCGGATAATAATCGAGCCCAGTTTCGATCGCCGGATCGATCCCGGCCGAAAGGGCCGCAATCCGTTCCGGCGAAAAATGCTCGGCCAGCACCACGCCTCCGGTGTTCGACGCCCCGCCAGCCAGCCACATCTCGCCGATGCGGTGGCTGTAGAGCCCGTATTCCGGCGCAAACAACGGACGGTCGGAAAGCATCTTCACCGTCAGCGTCGTGCCGAGCGCACTGACGCCGTCGCCCGGTTGATCTGCGCCGGTTGCGAGAAACGAGGCGCACCCGTCCGTCGTGCCGGCAACGATCACCACATCGCTTGAAAGCCCGAAGGCATCAGCTGCCACCGGTGCGATCGTCGCGATCGGCGCGCCGGCCGGCAGCACGTCGGGCAACAACTCGACGCGGGCGCCGGTCTTTTCCATCCAGTCTGGCCAGCAGCGCGACACCGGATCATAGCCGGTCTTCAGTGCATTGTTCTCGTCGGAAACATCGTAGAGCCCGGAGAAATACCCGGCCAGCCAATCGGCCTGATGGATCACCCGAAACACGCCCGGCACAGTCTGGAAAGCGAGAAGCTTGGCAAGGCCGGATGTAGCGCCATGGGCAGCGCTTTCACGCGGCGCATGGGCAGAGACCGCGTCGAGAAGTGCGCGGTCGGCAACCGGATCGTTGTACATCATCGGCGTCGCCAGCGGCGCGCCGGCCTGATCCACCGGCAGCATCGTGCCCGAGGTGCCGTCGACCGCGAGCGCTGCAACCTTCCGCCTGTCGACACCCCCAAGCGCTTCCTCGAGCGCCGCCTGCACAGCCTTCCTCCAGCCGATGGGATCGCGGTGATCCCCGGAGAAAGACGAGAGCTTCGCCGCACCGGATGCGAGGATAGCACCATCTTGCGCCATGACCACCGCCCGGGCGCCTGATGTGCCGAGGTCGATGCCGACGACGAGCCTGTCCGGTTGGCCGCTCATTGCAGCACCTGCCCGGCGCGATTGAGTTGTTGGCGGTATTTCTCGGCATCCCAGCCGAGAAGTTCGGCATTCTCTGCCTCCGTCAGGTAGCGCAACCGCGCGTCCGCCGGGATGCGTGCCGTTACGTCGGCAAGGCAGCGCGCCATGGCGAAGGCGCCGGCAGAAATCTCCTTCTGCACCAGCACGCCCTTGCCGGGGAAAAGCAGCAGTGGCGGCAGGCTCTCGCCACCCGCACGCCGCTTCGCCTCGATCGAAAGCGCGGTTTCGCCGGGTGCGGCCACCACGACGCCCTTGCCGAGGAAGATCACATGATCCGGGTAAAGGCTGCCGCCGGCGGCGAGCCGGCAACTGTCGAGATCAGCCGCGACCGCATGCAGGCCGGCATCCTCCGGCAAGCGATAGTCGCTGTCGACAGCCAGCCGCGAAAGGGCCGCAAGGTCGGCCGCCGGCGCGTGGCGCTCCTGCCCGGTCAGTCGACGCGTGATGTCCGTCAGCAGCATCGCCGCATCCGCCACGGTTTCGGCAGCGACGACGAGGCCGTGATTGCCAAGCACCAGGACCGTGGTGTCGTCCTGCAGGCGCTCGGCGATCGCCCTGGCCAGCGGCAGGCCCGGCCGGGCATAGGGCACGAACACGTGCGGGACACCGGCAAGCCGCTCGGCGGCGATCGCAGCGCCATTGGTCTGCACCGCCGTCGCGATCGTCTCGACGCAGTGCACATGCACCACCACCTTCTGCGGCATCAGCGCGTGCACGGTGGTTTCGATCGACGGGCGCAGGCCGGAGGGGTTGCGCTCGGCTATCACGAAATCCTGCGCCTTCTCGGTCGCCGGATCGTTCGCCTCCAGCGCATCGAGCAAGGGCTCGAGCGCCACCGGCACCATGACGTCGCGTTGGCGCGCATGCGCCAGCCAGAGGCCCGAGGCCTTGATCCAGAGCGTGCCGCCCTCCTTGATAGAGGTGTTGCCGCCCGCCCCCTGCACCAGCAGCGGATCGGACCCGGCGCGGGCCGAAAGATCGAGAAGCGCTTCGAATTCCAGACTTTGCATCCCGGCCTCCTTCACGCCGCCGCCTGCTGGCGTTCGAGCCAATGGCTAAAGGCCTGCCGCTCGGCCGGCGTCATGTGCAGGCCATGCTTGGTTCGGCGGTCCAGAATGTCGTCCGTCGTCAGCGCCCACTCGTTTTCGATCAGGAAGCGCGCCTCGCGCTCACGCAAATGCGGACCGAAGGCCGGCCCAAGGTCGTCGAGCGATTGGGCGCCGGCAAGCAGCGCATGCGTCCGGGTGCCATAGAGCCGCGCATAATGCTTGGCGAGATCGGCGGGCAGCCAGCGATAGCGAGATCTGAGTTCACCCAGGAACAGATCGAAGTCGGCATCGGCCATGTCGCCGCCGGGCAGATGGCTCTTGGCCGTCCAGGCCGATCCCATCTTCGGAAAGAAGGGTTTCAGCCGCTCCAGCGCATGTTCGGAAAGCTTGCGGAAGGTGGTGATCTTGCCGCCGAAGACCGAAAGCAGCGGCGCCCGTTGATCGGCCGCATCGACCTCGAAGATATAGTCGCGGGTGACGGCCGAGGGGTTTTCGGCATTGTCGTCATAGAGCGGGCGCACGCCGGAGAAGCTGTAGACGATGTCATCTGATGTCAGTTGTTGCTTGAAATAGCGGTTCACCGACTTCAGCAGATAGGCGATCTCGTTGTCGTCGGCGGCCACATCCTCCGGCCGGCCTTCATAGGGGATGTCCGTCGTGCCGATCAGCGCAAGGTCGTTCTGGTAGGGATTGATGAAGATCACCCGTTTGTCCGGGTTCTGCACCAGATAGGCCTGCCGCCCCTCCCAGAACTTCGGCACGACGATGTGGCTGCCTTTGACGAGGCGCACGCTGCGGCTGGAGTTCAAGCCCCCGATCCGGCCGATGACGTCGTTGACCCAGGGGCCGGCAGTATTGACGACACAGCGCGCCTTAGCCTCGGTCCTGGCACCGGTGCGCGTATCGGTCATCTCGATATGCCAGAGCCCGTCGCGCCTTCGGATCGAACTGCAGGCGGTGCGCGTCAGCACCCGCGCGCCGCGGGCCTGGGCATCGAGCGCGTTCAGAACGACGAGCCGGGCGTCATCCACCCAACAGTCGGAATATTCGAACGCCCTGCGGTATTCGCGCTTGATCGGCGCGCCCTCGGGCGCGGTCGCAAGATTGAGGCTGCGCGTTCCCGGCAGGCGCTTGCGCCCGCCGAGATGGTCGTAAAGGAAGAGCCCGAGCCTTACCAGCCAGGCCGGCCGGTCCTGAGGGTTGTGCGGCAGCACGAAACGCATCGGCCAGATGATATGCGGCGCGGATTCCAGCAGTACTTCGCGCTCGATCAGCGCCTCGCGCACCAGGCGGAACTCGTAATATTCGAGGTAGCGCAGGCCGCCATGCACCAGCTTGCCCGAGCGCGAACTGGTGCCCTGCGCCAGATCGTCCTTCTCGCACAACAGCACCGAGAGCCCTCGCCCGGCCGCGTCGCGCGCAATGCCCGCGCCATTGACGCCGCCGCCGACGACAAACAGATCGTATACTCCGGTCTCGGAACTCACCGTCGGCACTCCTTTGAATTCGCGCATTCCGGACAGAAAACCGCATCGCATTTTGCGGGCATTGCTGCAGTCCTCGCCATGCCTCAGGCCACCTTCGTCTTGTCTTGCAGGCCATAGGTGGAGAAGCCTTCGACCACGCCGGATATCTCGGTTTCCGACAGGACCACCGGACCACCGATCAGCAGCGTGTGGTAGTATTGCTTGGCGATCGTCTCCAGTTCGACCGCCGCCCACATCGCCTTCTCCAGGCTCGCGCCCGTTGCGATCATGCCGTGGTTCGCCATCAGACAGGCGCTGCGTCCTTCGAGTGCCCGCAGCACACTGTCGGAGAGTGCCTTGGTGCCGTAGCGTTCATATTCGGCGACGCGCACGTCGCTGCCGCCGAAGGCCGCGATCATGTAGTGGCAGGCCGGAATCGGTTTGCGGGCGATCGCCAGAATGGTCGAATACATCGCATGGGTATGGACGACGGCGCCGATCTCCGGCCGCGCACGCAGGATATCCAGGTGGAACGGCCATTCGACCGAGGGCTTCTTCGGCCCCGACCAGCTTCCGTATTCGCCCTCGATCGGCATGGCGACGATCATCTCGGCCGTCATTGCCTCATAGGGAATGCCCGAGGGCGTCACCAGCATCGTGTCGCCGTGGCGCGTGCTGATGTTACCCGAAGTGCCCTGGTTGAGCCCGATGGCGTTCATGTGGCGGCAGTGATCGACGATCGACTGGCGCAGCTCGCGTTCGCTCATGGCGCGTTCCTCAATTCTGATCGGTTAGAGCGGGATGTGGGCGGAAACCCGCCCACGCCTTTCCTCGGCCCGCTCTAGCAAGGGTGAACCGGCGGCAGGCCGGCGATGTAACGGCGGACCTCCTCGGCGGCCATTTCGGCGGCAAAGGTCACGGTGCGCACGGAAGCGCCCGCGATATGCGGCGTCAGCGTCACGTTGGGAAGCTGCAACAACGGCCATTCCTCCGGCACCGGCTCCACCGCAAAGGTCTCCAGCATCGCCGCCGAGAGATGACCACTGACCAGGTTCTCGTAGAGCGCGTCGTAGTCACAGAGCGGCCCGCGCGCCGTGTTCACGAAGATCGCGCCCGGCTTCATCTTCGCAAAGGTCTCGGCATTCATCATGTTCCGCGTCTCGTCGGTGACGCGCGGATGCAGCGTCACGAGGTCGGAACGGGACAGAAGCGTGTCGAGCGAGACCTGCTCGACGCCGGCATTCAGATCGTCGGCGGAAAGCTGCACATAGGGGTCGTGCACCAGAACCCTGGTGCCAAAGGCGCGCAGCAGGCGCACGACCTTGGTGCCTATATTGCCGTAGCCGATGACTCCGACGGTCATTTCGCAGAGTTCGCGACCGGTGCGGTCGGCGCGGTAGAGATCGCCGCGCCATTCACCCCTGCGCAGCGCCTCGTGACCGGTGCGGATCAGCCGCGTCTCGGCGAGGATGGCGCCAAGCGTGAATTCGGCAACGGCGCTCGCATTGCGGCCTGGCGTGTTGACGACGCGCACCCCGACATCGCGTGCGGCACCCATGTCGATGTTGACCGGACCGCCACGCGAGACGGCGACGAGCTTCAGGCCCGGCAATGCTTCGAGCATTCCGCGAGACAGCGGCGCCAACTGCGTCACCAGGATTTCCGCGTCACCGATAAATGCGATGATGTCCTCGGGCTTGCCGAGATATTCCTTGAGGCCATCCATGCCTTCGACGGCATAGCCGTGCTCCATCGGCACATCCGGCCAGGGCAGTTCGAGGGTGCGGATGTCATGGCCGTTGCCGGTCGCCTCGACGATCTTGTCGCGGAACACGTCCGGCAGCATGAACCGGTCGCCGATAATGGCTATCTTCTTCATTTCGGTCTTTCCTGTTGGTTTCCGGCGTCAGCACTTTGGGAGAGTGCGTGCCAGACGGGTCTGAGCGCTGTTCGCGACTGCTGGTAGGCGGGGAAAAGTTCGTCAAAGCGGCGGGCAAGTGCCGGATCGGCGGCTTCAGCCGGCCGTTGATAGGGCGTGACCCAATCGCCAAGGCAATCCGCCATCGAGGGGTAGATGCCAAGCGAGACGGCGGCGATCATTGCCGCACCGGCGGCACCCGCCTCCTCCCGCTCGCTCGTCTGGACGCTGGCGCCGAGGGCCGCACCGAGGATACGGCGGAGCGATGCGCTACGGGCAGCGCCACCCGTCAGGCGAATACGGCCGGGCAGTGACCCCATCTCGGCGTAACAATCGCGCGCCGCCATGGCGAGCCCATCGAAGACCGCCTTCACCATGTCGGGAAAGCCATGGGTGATCGACAGCCCGACGAAAGACGCCCGCGCCGTCGCGTCGACGAAAGGTCCACGCTCGCCGGCATCCGAGATATAGGGCTGGAAGATAAGCGGCGTGTCCTTGGCGTCGGCGAGCCAGCCATCGACATGGGCGAGTAGATCGCTCTTCGATTTCTCGACCCCCATGCCCTTCAAGAGGCCGGAAGCCACGGAGAGGATCCAGTCGATATTGAGCGTCGCCGCCATGTTCGACTGCATCTGCGCGTAGGCGCCGGGGATCGGCATGCACATGGTGTAGCCGGTCAAGTCCCGGTTCAGCCGCACATCGTCGGCGCCATTGGCAAGCCGCATGTGCATGCCGGTCGAGCCGATGATCGAGCAGCCGGTATCGGTGCCCGGATCGTAGAGCCCGGCGCCAAGGGCTGTGCAGACGACATCGACATAGCCAAGCACGATGGGCGTGCCCTCGGTGAGACCTGTGATACCGGCCGCTTCCGCCGAAAGCGGGTGATGGGTCGCAGCACCGTCGACGATCTCCGGCAAGACATGCTTGAGCTTTTCGAGGCCGAGAAAGCGGATCACGTCGTCGTTGTAGGTGCGGGTGCGGAAGTTGCCGAAGCTGAAATTCGCCTCGGAGGGATCGGTCGCCCGTTTGCCCGTCAGCTTGAAATAGAGCCAGTCCTTGCAGTGGAAGGTGGTGGCGACGCCCGAAAGCATCTCGGGCGCATGGTCGCTCATCCAGCGAAGCTGTGGCCCCTGCTGGCAGGCGGCAAGACCCGCGCCGGTGCTTTCGAACCGGGCGACGTCGCCGCTGTCGCCACGCAGCCGCTCCACCGTTTCGCCGGCGCGCGCGTCGAGCCAAAGCCACCCCTTGCCGACCGGCGCACCCGTTCTGTCGATCATCCAGGTGCCATCGCCCTGACCGGTCACAGCGATCGCGGCAACACGGCCAGGGAGGTTTTCGATCTTCTCGGAGAGTTGCTTCAGCGTCGTTGCCGCGTCGGTCCAGGTGCGGTTCAGATCCTGCACGCTGCCGGCGCGGCCCACGGCCTCATAGGCGTTCGGCAGCGCCGCCGTGGCGATCTGCCGGCCGCGGAGATCGAAGGCCACCGACTTGATGACCGACGTGCCCGCATCGATGCCGATGAGGATGTCCCGCATCAGGCGAGCTCCTGTCCATGGCTGATCGCACGCCCACTCTCGCCATCAAAGACGTGCAGGCTCGACGGATCGAGATGAATGCCGATCGGCTGGCCGACATTGAGCTCCGTGCGATCATGCTCGACCAGCACCATAGTGCCGCCGGCAAAGTCCGCGGCGATATGAGTCTGGTCGCCGAGCCACTGGTTGACGGCGACGCGGCCGGTCACGCCGTCAGCGCTGCGGCGCACCGAATAGGGCCTAATGCCGAGCACCACCTTCTGCCGCTTGATGAGTGCATCGCGCACCGCATGCGAGAAGTCGGATGCCGGATATTCGAGCCGCACGCCGTCCTTGAGGCCAAAGGCCATCTTGCTTTCGGAGCCTGTGACACTGGCCTCAAACACGTTCATCGGCGGCTCGCCGACGAACGTGCCGGTGAAGAGATTGGCTGGCCGCTCCTTGATCTTCTGCGGCGTGTCGAACTGCTGCAGCACGCCGCCTTCCATGACGGCAATGCGGTCGGCGAGCGCGTTCGCCTCGGTCTGGTCGTGGGTGACGAGGATTGCCGTCAGCCCGCGCTCCTTGATGAAATGCTTGATGCGGCCGCGAAGCAGCGCCCGAAGCTGCGGCTCGAGTTGCCCCATCGGCTCGTCGAGCAGGTGCAGATTGGCGTCGCGGATGAGGGCTCGGCCAAGCGAGGCGCGCTGCTGCTGGCCGCCGGAGATCGAGCTCGGATAGCGTCCGAGAATGTCCTCGATTTCGAGCAGTTTGGCGATACCGGCCACCTTCTCGTCGACGACGCTCTGCGACAGCTTGGAGGCCTTCAGCGCGAAGGCAATATTCTCGCGCACCGTCAGTGGCGGATAGAGCGAATAGCCCTCGAACGCCATGGCGACGTTGCGGCGCACCGGCGGCAGGGTCTGGACCTCGCGCCCGGCAAGCGAGATCGTGCCGCGCGATACCGCCTCGAAGCCGGCGATCATGCGCAGCGTCGAGGTCTTGCCGCAGCCGGACGAGCCGAGCAGAGCAATAATCTCGCCCTTCCTCACATCCATGTTCAGCTTCTTCACGGCATGCACGCCGTAGTCGACTGGACCGTAGAACTTGTCGACGTCCTTGATCAAAAGAGCGGTGTCGGTCATGCCGCTTCTCCATTACGCTTGGCTGCAAGGTCGGCGCGCGGCAAAAGAGCGCCGCTCGTCTTGTCGAAGAGAAAGGCCTGCATGCCATTGACGGCAATATGGGCAGGACCAGCGGTCGGACCAGGCGTGCCGGCAGGGCGTGACACCAGGATTTCGCGGCCACGGGCCGTCAGCGCCAGCGTCACGGTCTTTTCGTTGAGCGGCGTTTCCGCCTCCACCGTCACGGGAATAGCGCCTGACGCTGCCGCATCGACGAAGCTGATCGCCTCCGGACGCAGGCCGAGCACGCACGGCCGGCCGACGACATCAGCGCCGTAATCGACAAGCCGCACCCTGACGTTCGAGAGCTCGACGAACACCCCTTCGCCGCCGAGCTGCGGCGTGACATCGAGCAGGTTGATAGTGGGATCGCCGAAGAGCCGCGCGATCTCGATATCGGCGGGCGCATTGTAGATCTCCTGCGGCGTGCCGACCTGACGGATACGGCCCGCTGCCATGACTGCGATCCGGTCGCCGAGCGCCATCGCCTCCTTGTAGTCCTGGGTGACGTAGACGACGGTCGCACCTTCCGCAGCCAGGAGCCGCGGCAGTTCCAAACGCATCTCGAAGCGGAGCTTCGCATCGACGTTGCGCAGGGGATCGTCAAGCAGCAGCAGCGGCGGCGAGCCGACGAGCGCACGGGCAAGTGCGGTGCGCTGCTTCTGGCCGTTCGAAAGCGCCTTCGGGTGATGCGTCAGCACGTGGTCGATCTTCAGCAGCTTGGCGACCTTCTGCACGCCCGCCGCTATTCTCTCCTTCGACGATTTCGCCGCCGTCAGCGGGCTTGCGATATTGTCGAAGGCGCTCATGTGCGGGAAGAGCGCGAAGTTCTGGAAGGCCATGCCGACACCGCGATGTTCGGCATCGACATCGGTCATGTCCTCGCCGCCGATCAGCACCCTGCCCTCGTCCGGCTCGATGACGCCGGCAACCAGCCGGAGCAGCACGGTCTTGCCGGCGCCGGAGGGGCCGAAGAGCACCAGCCGCTCGCCATCGGCAACATCAAGCGTGAGGTCGTCGAGAACCGTCTGGCTCTTGTAGCGCTTGACGATATTCTTCAGTTGCAGCGTGGTCATGAGTTACCCTTTCACCGCGCCGAGCGACAGGCCTTCCACAAGGTAGCGCTGGGCGTAGAGTGCAAGTGCGAGCGTCGGCGTGACCGAGAGCACGATGGCCGCCGCGATCTGTCCGTATTGGATGCCCGAGGATGTGACGAAGGCAAGCGCACCCACCGTCACCGGCTGCTTGTCGGCAGAGGCCAGCACCAGCGCGAAGACGAAGTTGTTCCAGGCGAAGATGAAGGCAAGCAGGCCGGCCGCAGCAATGCCCGGTCCTGCAAGCGGCAGGGCGATCTTGCGGAAGGTTGCGAACCAGGAATGGCCCGCGATGCGATAGGCATATTCGACGTCGGCCGAGATATCCTCGAAGTAACCGCGAACGATCCAGAGGATGAGCGGCAGGCAGATCAGCTGGTAGACCCAGATCAGGCCAAAGTAGGTGTTGGAGAGGCCGAGCCACTGGAAGTACTGGGTCAGCGGCAGCAGCACCAGCAGCGGCGGCGCAAAGCGGAAGGAGAGCAGCGTGAACGCGATGTCCTCCGAGCCCTTGAACTTGTGGCGGGCAAAGGCATAGGCCGCGGGCACGCCGAGCACCAGCGACACGGCAACGGATGCGACCGAGAGGAAGATCGAGTTGCCAAGATTGCTCATGAAGGCGATGTCGAGCGAGCCGGCCGCCGTCTGCAGCTTGCCGGTGATCAGCGCCGCATAGTTGGAAAGCGTCGGCGAGAACACGATCGACGGCGGGATCGCCAGGATCGTCTCGTTCGTCTGGAACGACATCAGGAAGATCCAGAAGATCGGGAACATGAAGAAGACGACGACGAGCGTGAGGGCGAGACCGCGTAAGGTCCGCTCGAGCGGAGACATGGTTTCCATTGATCCCTCCTTTAAGCTTCGCCGCGAGCGCGTTCGCGCAGCCGCAGCCAGTTCTTGATGAAGACGTTGGACAGCGTGTAGGTGATCGCCCACAGGATGATCAGCAATGCCGCCGAACGACCGACATTGGTCGACTGGAAGAAGTTGAGATAGGCCTCGACCTGGAAGACGGTGAGCGTGTTGCCGGGTCCGCCTTGGGTCATCGCGTAGATGATGTCGAACTGCTGGATACTGTCCAGCAACCGGAAGAGCGTCGCCGTCAGGATGTAGGGCGTCAGCATCGGAAGCGTGATGCGGAAGAAGACGAAGCTGCGCGGCACGCCGTCGAGAGCTGCCGCCTCGAAGGGCTGCGTCGGCAGCGAGCGCAGACCCGCCAGAAGCAGGATCATGATGAAGGGCGTATAGACCCAGATATCGACGAGCACGACGGTCAGCAGCGCGGTATCCGGCGAGGATGCCCAGCGGAAATCATGCAGGCCGATCAGGCTCGCGAGGTAGCTGAGGATACCGAAGCTCGGATTGGTCATCAGCTTCCACATCAGCGCGGCGAGCGCCGGCGCGATCATCAGCGGCAGGAGCAGCATGATCGAGATGAAGTTGTTGACCGCAGAGCGCCGCTGCAGAAGCAGCGCGATACCGAGACCGAGCAGCAGTTCCAGCGTCACGGTGAGGCCGGCATAGAGCAGCGATACCTTGAGCGTGTTCCAGAAGGCCGGATCGGTGAAGAAGTTGAGGTAGTTTTCGCCCCAGTTGAACTGGCGCGCCCAAGGCTGGCTCAGCCGGTAGCGCTGGAAGGAATAGATGACCGCCGTGAAGAACGGGATGAGGATGCCGATGCAGACGAGCAGCGCCGGCAGGCTCAGCACATAGGGAAGCATCTTCCTGCTGATCCTGAAACCGGAGGTCGGTCTGCGGAGGGTTTCTGTTGAAGCCATGTCGAGCTCCGTTCCTGAAGTCTTGAAAGAGCACGCGGCGCGCGGAAGCTCGAGCCCGCGCCAGTCCTCGGCATCTCAGGTTGTTTTCGGTACGACCTCAAACGGATCGCCACAGACCGGCCTTTGCCGGCATCTCGGGATGCCCGGCACTCGCAAGCGCCGGGCATCGCTTGGGAGGCCTATCAGCCGAGACCCGCCTCTTGCAGCTGGCGGTTGATGCTTTCGACGAGCTGGTCGAGACCCTCATCGACCGGCACTTGCTTGGCGACCATCTTCTGCAGCGTCGATGCCCATTCGGTGGTGACGTCGAAGAACAGCGGCTGCGGCGTGAACTTGATGGAGGCGCCGGCGGCCGAGGCGTCGAACATTTCGACATAGCCCGGATACTTGCCGTTCAGCTTCTCGCGGAAGATCTCGTCCTTCCAGATCGACTGGCGAACCGGATCGACGAAGTCCATCTTGGTGGCGCCGAACAGCGCGTGCTCCGGACCGGAAGCCCACTGCAGGAAGTACCAGGTGGCGTCCTTGTCCTTGGAGAAGTTGGACATGGCGAGCGACCAGATCCAGATGTTTGGCGTCGAGGCGGTCGCTTCCGGGTTGGCGGCAAAGGCGGCATAGCCGAGCTTGCCGGCCATCTTGTTGTCGCCGCCGTTCATGAAGTAACCCAGGCAATCGGCGTCGAAGATCATCGCCGAGGCGCCGGCGCCAAGGTCGGTGCCGACCTGATACCAGGTGTAGGTCGACCAGTCCTTCGGGCCGCTTTCCTGGATCATCTGCACGAACTTGGCGTGGTAGGCCTTGGATTCCGCCGTGCCCATCGCTGCCGACAGCTTGCCGTCGGCCGAGACGTTCAGGTCCTTCTGGTTGAAGTTGGCATAACCCGACAGGAAGCCCGGATGGATCGTCGCCCAGGAGCGCGAACCGCGAACGCCGATGCCGTAGATGCCGCCGATGTCCTTCTGCAGCTTGGCCGCAACCGCAATCATGTCGTCGAGGTTCTTCGGCAGCTCGACGCCGGCCTTGTCAAACATCTCGCGGTTATAGGTGATGTTGTTCTGCTCGAACGCCCACGGAATGCACCACTGCTTGGCGTCTTCCGAACCGAGCGCCCCACCCGGCTGGCCGTTCCAGGCGCAGGAGTTCTTCACGCCTGCGAGGAAATCGTCCCAGTTGTAGTTCGGGTTGGTCTTGGTCGGATCCTTGATCCACTCGTTGAGATCGGCGATCCAGCCGGCCGGACCATAGGTCCAGGTCATGTAGGCGCCGGTCATGAAGGCATCGTATTCGGCCGAGCCCGAAGACAGCGCCGCCGTCACCTTGTCGAAATAGACGTCTTCCGGGAACACGTCATAGGTGACTTCGATGCCGGTCAGGTCCTTGAAGGCCTGAAGGTTGGCGATCATAGCATCGGCGTAAGGGTGCTTGTTCAAAAGCAGTTTCAACTTCTTGCCGGAATGCGCCTTCCAGTCGAAATCGGCGGCGAGCGCCTGCGTCGACATCATGTTGAACAACGTGCCGGCCGTGCCGGCTGCCAGGCCTGCGGCACCCAATCCCTTGAGCATGCCGCGGCGGTCCACCTCCCCACGCAGGAATGCGCTGATGAGGTCCTTCTCCTTCTCGTACATTCGTCTTCTCCTCCGTTGCGGGTATGATTGCGACTGCCGGCTACCCCACCGGTATTCCTCCCTTTAAGACCCTGGGCAGATCCTCCCTGCCCTCATGGCCTCGAATGTCTTAGCGCCTCATGCGCCGTGGGCGGCCAGCGCCCGTGCGGTCCGCTCGTCGGTGATAAGGCCGCTCAAGTGACCGCTTGCGAGAACCGCGCGAATGGCGGGCACCTTGATCTTGCCGCCGGCCACAGCGACCGTGCGGCGGTTCTTCAGGTCCTCGCGGCCGAGCGTGAACGTACGGTCCGAAAGCGCGGTCTCGACCGGCTTGCCGTCGGCGTCGAAGAAGTGGCCGAGCAATTCCCCCATCGCCCCGCCCTTCTGGATCTCCTCGATCTCGCTCATCTCGATCATGCCGGTCGAAACCAGCGACGCCTCGCGCTCGACCGTACCGATGCCGACCATCAGGAGATCGGCGGTCTTGGCGAGATCGAAGACCTCGCGCACGCCGCGCTGGCTGAAGAGCACGTCGCGATCCTCGACCGTGTTGGCGAAGAACGGCACCGGCATGACATATGCCTCGGCGCCGGTCCGCTCGGCCAGCCGGTGGATCACGTCATGCGGGTTGGCCGAAAACTTGCGGGTGAGCCCGCCAAGCAGCGAGACGAAACGGGTGTTGCCGTTTGCGATCCGCGGCAGATACTCGACGCAGGCTGCAAGCGTGCGGCCATGGCCGACGCCGACCAGCGCGGTCTCGCCGCGCTCGATCTCGCGCTTCAGGAACTGTGCCCCGGAAATGCCGAGCGCCTTCAGCGGCAGATCGTCGGAATCGAAGTCCGGCACCACCTCGCAATAGTCGAGGCCGTAACGCGCCGAAAGCGCCTGCTCCAGTTCGACGCATTCGGAGACTTCGCCGTCGATATAGACCTTCACCAGGCCTTCCTGGTTGGCCTTCATGATCAGCCGGTGGGCCTTCAGCGAGGTGAGACCCAGACGCTTGGCGACCTCCGCCTGGGTCAGGCCGCCGGCATAGTGCAGCCAGGCGGCCCGCGTCGCCATGCTGGTCTCGTCGTCCCGAATACCTGCCCCACCGATGACCGTCATTGTCTCCACCCGCGTTTTGTTGCGCTGCATGATATTTTTTGCACCGCGTGATATTTTTATCCGCTTATGAAAGAAATTTCATGACGTGAAAAAAATGTCAATAGCACCTGACAAATGAGCGGTCATGTTTGTGAAGAGGTGGTTGAGCGGTCGCGACGGCTGCACGCGAAGGCGGCGGTCGCGGGACGCAACGAATACCCTGAGTTTTTTGGGAAGCGGGGAAGGCGACGCTCGGCAGGTAATCAACCGACCACCGGCGGCACACGGGGGACCGGATTATTGACCGAGGTTTCTCAGATACAGCGACAGCAATTGCGTCTGCGAGGAGATCCCGAGCTTGCGGTAGACGTTGCGGCGGTGAACCTTCACCGTGCCGGTGGAGATGCCGAGCCGGAGGCCGATCGATTCCGACGAATGGCCCTGCAGCACCAGTTCGATGATCGAGGATTCCCGCTCCGTCAGATTGAGATGCTGCCAGACGCCATCGGCCGGCGGATGCGTCGCCTTGCGACGGCTGCGGCCGGTTTTCGCCAGCGCTGCATCGAACCGGCGACCGAGATCGGCCCAATGATGGCGCACCAGCCCGGCGACCAGCGGCTCCACCTTTTTCAGAAGCGCGAACTCCGGAGCACTGAAAGTCCCCGTCGCCTCGCGCCGCATCAGGGAGAGAACAACGGTGATCTGCTCGTCGAGCGGTACGAAGAAGCCGACCTCCTCGGCCAGTCCCGTCTGCACGTAATAGGTGCGATAGTATTCCGAGGAGAAGAACCGGTCCGGCGCGAGTTCGCGCATCCGCCAGACGCCCGGCTTGCCCTGTGACGCCGCGTGATAGAACGGATCGAGCAGATAGGGCCCCGCCTGATAGAGGCTGACGAAGAGCACGTGATCCTTGGCATTGAAGGTGCTGTAGAGATCGATCGGCCGTTCCTTGCCGCGATAGGCAAAGACGACCACGTAATCGAAGGTCATCAGCTTTGACATCAACCGCCGATAGGTGGAGCCGACGGTCTCGTCCTCCATCGCCGCGCCCGCCACCAGCGGCGCCATGACCTGAAAAAGTCCTTCGAGATCGACGCTCAAACCGCCCTCCCGGCCGGTGTTTCCTGCTCCGGGGTATACTCCTCACACAGAGCAATCCGCGTTGAAATACCTCTCTCGGGGTATATACCGGCAGGGCACGTGGTGACTAGGCTGCGTGTCAATGACGGTGGAGCGCCAGGGCGGGAGATTCCTGGCGACATCCGATAACAACCGCAGGGAACAGACGTGACATCCGCTTCGACGAACGACATCGAGTTCCGTTCGGTCGCCAAACGTTATGGCGCCGTGACGGCCGTTTCCGACATCAATCTCGAGGTGCCGCGCGGCGCCTTCATGGCGCTGCTTGGGCCCTCCGGCTGCGGCAAGACCACCTGCCTGCGCATGATCGGCGGCTTCGAGCAGCCGAGCGAAGGTACGGTCTTCATCAGCGGCGAGCCGATGAACGGAGTTGCCGCCTATCGCCGCCCGGTCAACATGGTGTTCCAGCACTATGCGCTGTTCCCCCATCTCGACGTCGAGCAGAACGTCTCCTACGGGCTGAAGCAGATGCGGCCGCGCATCGCAGCCGCGGAGATTTCGCGCCGCGCCCAGGAGGCGCTGGAGATGGTGCGGCTCGGCGGCTTCGGCAAACGCCGTATCCACGAAATGTCCGGCGGCCAGCAGCAGCGCGTGGCGCTCGCCCGCGCCATCGTCAACAAGCCGAAGGTGCTGCTGCTCGACGAGCCCCTCGCCGCCCTCGACAAGAAGCTGCGCACCGCCATGCAGATCGAACTGCAGACGCTGCAGCGCGAACTCGGCATTACCTTCGTGCTCGTCACCCACGACCAGGAGGAAGCGTTGTCGATGAGCGATTTCGTCTGCGTCATGAATGCCGGCCGCATCGTCCAGGTCGGCCCGCCGCAGGAAATCTACGACCGGCCCGCAAGCCTCTTCGTCGCCGATTTCGTCGGCAAGACCAACCGCATTTCGGCGACCGTCGACGGCAACGCCTCGATCGAGCTTGCCAACGGCACCCGCTTTGCCGCCCCCGCAATCAACGGCACAAGGGGTGCTGCCATGGTGGCGCTCCGGCCCGAGGCGATCCGCCTGACGCGCAACGGTGCCGTCAGCACGTCGGCGTTGGCGGGCACGGTCACGCACCGGATCTTCTTGGGGTCGGCGGTCGAATACTCGGTCGCGGTCGATGGTCTCGGCGATTTCCTGGTGACGGCCGACCGTCGCACGCTCGGCGACAGCGAGCTCGTCGAACCCGGCGAATAGGTCGGCCTCGCCTTCGATCCGAACGCGCTTCACGTCTTTCCAGCCTGACATCGCCCGGCCCCTGAAAGCCGGTTCTGCCGCCTACGCATGAACGTCAAACAATAAAGGGAACAGCGTCATGACCAAATGGTACAGAGAAAATGCCCCTATCACCGTCGATCAGCTCGCCGACGAACTGATGCGCCTGAAGCGCGGTTCGGTCACGCGCCGTCATTTCCTCGGCGTCACCGGCCTCGGCCTTGCGACCGCCGTGCTCGCGCGCCAGCCGGGCCTCTTCAATTCCACCGCCTTTGCCGGCGATCTCGGCACGCAGATGTCGATCGCCACCTGGCCGAACTACCACGACCCGGCGACCTTCGAAGCCTTCCAGGCGGCGACCGGCGTTGCCGTCGAGGTCAACGTCTTCGGCTCCAACGAGGAGATGCTGGCCAAGCTCCAGGCCGGCGGCACCGGCTGGGACCTCTTCGTTCCCACCAATTACACGATCTCGACCTATGTGAAGCTTGGCCTCATCGACGAACTCGATCTCTCGAAGGTTCCGAACTACGACGCCTCCACCGAGACGGCTCGCTTCACCAAGGAAGGGACCGTCGACGGCAAGACCTATGCCGTGCCGAAGAACTGGGGCACGACCGGCATTGCGGTCAATTCGAGCAAGATCAAGAAGCCGGTGACCAGCTGGAAGGAATTCTTCGAGATCGCCATGACCGACGGCGACGGCCGCGCCATGGTGCACGACTACCAGCTCACCACCATCGGCAACGCGCTGGTGTCTCTCGGCTACTCCTTCAACTCGATCAAGCCGGATGAACTCGCCAAGGCCGAGGAACTCTTGATCAAGGTGAAGCCGCATCTCTACGCCATCAACAGCGACTACCAGCCGTCGATGCGCGCGACCGATGCCTGGATGACCATGTGCTGGACCAATGACGGCGCCCAACTCAACCGCGACATGCCGGAAATCCTGTTCACGCTCGGCAAGGATGGCGGCGAGATCTGGTCGGATTTCTACGCGATCCCGAAGAGTGCGGCCAACAAGGCGGCCGGCTATGCGCTGCTCAATTACCTGATGGCACCGGAAAACGCCATGAAGGAGCACATCGCAAACGGTGCACCGACTACCGACAGCCGCGTCCTGAAGCTGCTGCCGGCCGACGTGACCGGCAACAAGATCGTCTATCCGGACGAGGCATCGCTGACCCCGCTCGAATTCGGCGCTGCCGTAACTCTCACCGACCCCGGCCGCGCCGAACTGATGGCACGTTTCAAGTCGGCCTGATCGGACCGGTTCGAACACTATTAGTCCCCTCGTCCGCCTGCCGGCGTCTTCTCCCCGTTCTGACGGGGAGAAGGGACAAGCCGAGAGCTCCCTGCCCTCGCTTATGTCGGAAGAGAGGGAGCGAGCGGGCGCCACAGGTCCCCTTCGCCCCGCAAGCAGGGAGAAGGTGGCCGGCAGGCCGGATGAGGGGCAGTCCCTCGCCGTGCAGCTCGGCCGAAACACTTCTGGAACTTAACGGACCAAACCCAAATGACCGCGGCAACGAACACGAAGAGAAACCTGGTGACGGCGGCGCTGGTGGCGCCGGCCGCCGCCTGGCTGATGATCTTCCTCGTGCTGCCCTTTATCGCCATGCTGGTCTTCGCCTTCGGCGAGCGCGCACCGGAAGGCGGCTACCAGGCAGCCTTCACCTTTGCGCAATTCGCCAATCTGCCGACGCGGGCAGCGGCCTTCTGGAATACTCTGATCCTCGCGCCGATCGGCGCGCTCGCCTGCCTGCTGATCGCCTATCCGGTCGCCTATTACCTCGCGGTCAAGGCGAACCCGCGCTACCGGCTGATCCTCGTGTCGCTCGTCGTCGTGCCCTTCTGGACAAGCCTGCTCGTGCGCACCTATGCCTGGATGTACATCCTCGGCTCGCGCGGCATTCCGAACCTCTTGTCGATGATCGGCATCGAGGATGTCAGGATGCTGAACACGCCGGGCGCAGTCCTGCTCGGCATCGTCTACGGCTATCTGCCGTTGATGATCATGCCGATCTATGTGAGCCTTGAAAAACTCGACCGCCGCCTGCTCGAGGCCTCCGCCGACCTCGGCGGGAGGCCGGTCTCGACCTTCTTCGGCGTCACCCTGCCGCTCTCGCTGCCGGGCGTGATGACCGGTGTGGCGCTGGTGACGATCCTGCTGCTCGGCGAATACCTGATCCCGCAGCTCTTGGGCGGCGGCAAGGTCTTCTTCATCGGCAATGCGCTGGTCGATCTCTTTCTGCAATCGCGAAACTGGCCCTTCGGCTCGGCGATCGCCGTCACGCTGGTTGCCGTCGTCGTGGTGATCCTGATGGTGGCGATGCGCATCGCCTTCCGCGTTGCCGGCACAAGACAGGTGGATCTCGTCTGATGCGCGCCTTCATCTCCTCCGTCTATCTCTTCCTCTATGCGCCGATCGCGCTCGTCGTGCTGTTCTCCTTCAATGCGGGGCGCAATGCCAGCGAGTTCACCGGGTTTTCGACCGCCTGGTACGGCAAGGCGCTAGGCAACACCTTCCTGGTCTCGGCCCTCCAGAACAGCCTGATGATCGCCTTTACCAGCGCCACGCTTGCCGCGATCTTCGGCACCATGGCAGCCCTTGGCATGGAGCGGCTGGCGCCGCGCAACCGGGCGATCTTCGATGCGCTCTTTGCCGCGGCCATCGTCGTTCCCGGCGTCGTCATCGGCATCGCGACGCTGGTTGCCCTCGTCGCCGTCTTCTCCTTCGTCAATCCGGCGCTGGCAACGATCTGGCCCGGCGACCAGCCGCCGCAGCTCGGCCTTGGCTACGGCTCGATCATCGCCGCCCACGGCCTGTTTTCCATGGCGCTGGTGACGATGATCGTGAAGGCCCGCATCGCCAGCCTTGGCCGCGATATCGTCGAGGCATCTGGTGATCTCTACGCGACGCCGCTCACCACCTTCCGGCTGATCGTGCTGCCGCAGATACTGCCCTCGATTCTTGCCGGCTTCCTGCTCGCCTTCACCTTCTCCTTCGACGATTTCATCATCGCCTTCTTCGTCGCCGGCTCGAAGACCACGCTGCCGATCTACGTCTTCGCCTCGATCCGCCGCGGCGTGACGCCGGAGATCAACGCGATCGCGACGCTGGTGCTCGTCGCCTCGCTGCTTCTGATCCTGACCGCCCGCGTCCTGATGCGGGAAAAGAAAACGAAATCCGGGGAGTGAAACCATGATCCTGAAAAACCGGGTCGCGATCGTGACCGGAGCGGGCTCCGGGATCGGTCAGGCGGGTGCAGCCATCATGGCGCGCGAAGGCGCCCATGTCGTGGTCGTCGACCGCAGCCTTGCAGCAGCGGCAACAGCCGTGGAAGACATCGCCGCCAAGGGCGGCAGCGCCGAAGCGCTCGCGATCGACGTCACCGACGACGCGGCCCTATCCGACGGTATCGCCGATATCGTCTATCGCCACGGCCGCATCGACATCCTGCACAACCATGCGGGCGCCCAGGTTGCGGGCGATCTGGAAGAGGTCGAGGTCGCCGGCTTCGACCGCTCCTGGAACCTCAACGTGCGCGCCCATTTCATGGCCGCCCGCCTGGTCATGCCGTCGATGCGCGCCGCCGGCCGCGGCGTCATCCTCAACACCTCCTCTTCCTCAGGTGTGCTCTACGATCGCGAGATGATCGCCTATACGACGACCAAACATGCCGTTATCGCCATGACCAGGCAGATGGCCGGCGACTACGCCCGTCACGGCATCCGCGTCAACGCGCTCTGCCCCGGCTGGGTCGACACGCCCTTCAACGAGCCCTTCATCGCCCAGATGGGCGGCCGCGGCGCAATCGAATCCTATATCCGTGAAAAGGTGCCACTCGGGCGCTGGGCCAGCGTCGATGAGATCGCCGAATCGATCCTCTTCCTCGTCTCCGACCGCTCCTCCTACATGACCGGCCAGATCCTCGTGGTGGATGGCGGCGAGACGGTGGTGTGATGGCCCGCGCCTAGAGATCACAGAGATGAGGGCGGCAAATGGTGAGCCGCCACTACCCGGGAACAATACCCCGGCAGGCCCAGGCGACCGCCGCGAAGGACCGGGGACCGTCCGGCTGGCCGGCTTCGTAGGCGGCGCGAATGGCCGCGTCGACCTTCGCCCGCTGGTCCGCGTCGAGCCCGGCAATGTATTTGCCGAGCGGCCCCTCGCCCGCGGCGATCGGCTCCCAGAAATCGGCGAACGACAGATAGTCCATCCGGATCAGGAGCGAAATCTGCTGGACGTCCGTGAGGCCATTCGCGACGAAGCTCTGCATCATCTCCCCCGGCCGCATCATCGGCTGGAAACAATAGCGGCTGCGCACCTGATCGGCATTTCCATCGAGCATCGCCGCCGTATCGAGCACCATTCTCATCCCCGGCATGCCGCCGAGATGATCCCAGACTGCCGCGGCGACGACTCCGCCCGGCCGCACGACACGGCGCATTTCGGCAACGGCCTTGCCGGCCTCCGGCACGAAATGCAGCACCAGCAGCGCCAGCGCCCGATCGAAGGAACCATCAGCAAATGGAAGCGCGCAGGCATCGGCCTGCTGGACCTTGATCCTCGGGTCGGTATTGCCCCGCATCGTCGCCTCGACAAACACAGGCGAAAAGTCGATCGCGGTGATCTCACTGACATTGGCCGCGTGCGGCAACGCAAAGGTCAGGCTTCCGGTACCGCAGCCGACCTCCAGCACCCGTTCGCCGTCGGCAAGCCCCGCAAAGTCGATGAAAGGCGGCGCCAGCTGGCGGCTCCACCGGCCCATCAGTTGCTCGTAACCATCAGCACTCTGCACATTGAAGCTCGATGTCATGATCGCCTCCGGGCAGCAAAGGCGGCATTCTAGCGCTTGGCCCGCCGTGCACCAAGGCATTCGCGTCGATAGTAGGCCCGGAGCGCGCCTCTTCTCCCTCATTTCGGTGCTCACAGAAATCCAGCGGCGCCGCGTCGGCAGCGCCAGAGGCTCTACTTTTCACCGCTATTCACGGCACGTGACGCACCGTGGCTGGATCTTTGTGACAAGCCCGGAGATGAGGGTGGCCTATGCGGAGGCCTCCCACCCTCACGCCAAGCCTCACACCTTCACATGACCGATGCCCTTGGCGGCGATCTCCTCGAAGCTCTCGTCATAGCCGGCATCGGCATAGCGGATGACGCCGAGGGAAGTGTCGTTGGTAAGCGCATGGTCGAGCCGCTCGTCGGCCTCAACAGTGCCGTCGGCAACAACCGTCACGCCGCAGCTCGTCATGTAGCCGGCATAGCCGCCGCCGCCCGAATGCACGACCACGAGATCGGCCATCGACGAGCAGAGCAGCATGGCGTCGAGCAAGGGCCAGTCGGCGATCGCGTCCGAGCCGTCCTTCATCCGCTCGGTCATGATGTTGGGATGCGCCATCGCGCCGGCATCGAGATGGTCGCGAGAGAAGGCGATCGGGCCTTTGAGTTCGCCGGACGCCACCAGCTCGTTGACGCGCCGCGCCAGCGCCGTGCGCTCACCGTGGCCGAGCCAGGCGATGCGGGCGGGCAGGCCTTCGAACGGGATATGATCACGCGCGAGCCTGATCCAGTTGGTGATGATCTTGTTGTCGGGGAACATGTCGAGCAGCAGATCGTCGATCCGGGCAATATCGCTCTCCTCGCCCGAAAGCGCGATCCAGCGGAACGGGCCGATGGCGCGGGCAAAGAGCGGGCGCAGATAGGCTTCAGTGAAGATCGGAATATCAAAGGCATTGGCAACGCCGCCCTCGCGCGCCTGGGTGCGGATGAGGTTGCCGTTGTCGAAGACTTCCGCGCCCTTTTTCTGGAAATCCAGCATCGCCTTGACGTGCTCGACGATCGAGGCGCGGCTTGCCGCCATCAACTGCCCCTGGCCGTCGTCGCGCAGCGATTTCACCTGGTCGAGGCTCATGCCCTTCGGCACGTAGCCATAGACGAGATCATGCGCCGAGGTCTGGTCGGTGACGACGTCAGGCACGATGCCGCGCCGGGCGATCTCCGGATAGATCTCCGCCGCATTGCCGACGAGGCCGACGGAGAGCGACCGCTTGTCCTTTACCGCCGCATCGATCATCGCCAGCGCCGCATCGAGATCGGGCGCGATCTCTTGGAGATAGCCGATCTCGCGGCGCTTCTTCGCCCGCTCCGCGTCGATATCGACACAGAGGATCGCCGCCCCCGCCATACGGCCGGCAAGCGGCTGCGCGCCGCCCATGCCCCCGAGGCCGGCGGTCAGCACGAAACGGCCGGAGAGATCGCCGCCGAAGCGTCGCTCGGCAATGCGCATGAAGATTTCGTAGGTGCCCTGGATCACGCCCTGGCTGCCGATATATTGCCAGGCACCGGCCGTCAGCCCGCCCCAGCAGATCAGCCCCTTGCGCTGCAATTCGTAGAATACCTCGGCCTTCGCCCATTGGCCGACGATGTTGCAATTAGCCATGATGACCAGCGGCGCCTTGGCGTGAGTCTTGAGCAGGCCCACAGGCTTGCCCGACTGGATGATGAGCGTCTGGTCCTCGTCCATCTCGGTGAGCGCCCTGACGACGGCGCGGTGCGCCGGCCAGTTGCGCGCCGCCTTGCCGAGCGCGGCATAGACGACGAGGTTGTCCGGATCCTCGCCGACCGAGAGCACGTTTTCGAGCAGCCGCAGCAGCGCTTCCTGCCGCCAGCCCTTGGCGCGCAGCTCCGGTCCGCCGGGGATTGGGAAACCGGGATGACGGGGATTGGCCTTGGGCATCGTCTCGTTCCTTGTTGTTGTCTCGGCGGGACAGTCCCCAACCTTCACTTCGGCGGCAACGTCTCGACAAACGCGATCGCGCCATCCAGCAACCGCCGGCGCAGTGCATCATCGCCATAAGCATCAGGTCCTGCGCGCACCCAGCCATGCATCGCCCGTCCGTTCATCACCATCAGTTCGATATCCGGCAACGCCAACGCCCAGCCGTCATTGCCCTTGCCGAGTCGGACGAGCAGCGAGCCCTCGCGCGCGCCGAGCAGCAGGTTGCCGTGCAGCAGATAGGCCCAGCCGCCAAACATGGCCTTCTCGGAAAGCCCGGATCGGTCGCCGAGCGCTTCCCGGATCAGCTCTTCCAGTCCCGCATCGCGCGCCATGATCCTGCTCCCGTTACCCTCCGGAAAGGGCGTAGCGGGCAAGCTCTATGCCCATCGCCTTTTCGACCGATGGATAGACCGTCGGGTCGAGCACGCTGGAGGACAGCGGGATCACCGTCTTCGGCACATGCAGCACGAAAATCTTCATGCCCACCTGAAGCTGGCCGACGCTCAAAGGTTCGCCCCCAAGCGACAGCGTGGTGATGACGTCGGGGAAGGTCGCAAGCCGCGTGCCTTCCGCAGAGTCAACCGCCATGTACTCGTTCATCACGTGCAATACCGTGGAGTCAGCGCCCCTCCCCAGCGTCCCCTTTTCCAGTGTCACGGTGCCGATGTCGAAGGCTTCCTTGGTATAGACGACGGATTTGTCGGTGATTGTGCCCTCGGCGAGGATCGCGCCGTTGGTCGTCTTGACGATCGCATCGATCACCGCGCTGCCGCCCTTCGCTTCCGCCGCGATGATCGCGTCGCCGAGCGCCAGCGCCAGCGAGATGCCGCCGAGCGCCGCATTGGCTTTCACATAGGATGCCCTGACCGGATTGCGGCACGAGGCGATGAAGCCGCCGGACATGTCGGAGGCCGTACGCAGGATCGGCGAGACCTTGGCGGTAGCGCCGCGGACCACCAGCTCGATATAGCGGTTCTCGTCGCGGTTGCCGCCGACTGCCGTCTGGATCATCGGCTCGGGCGAACCGGCAAGGCCGATCGAGCCCATGTCGCCGGTCGGATGGGCGCGGATATCACCGACGGCGTCCACCACCTTGGTGCCGAGGATCGCCGAGGGCAGCCAGCCATTCAGCGTCGAGGACTTGCCGTTCTGGCCGATGATCAGGCCCGAGAGCTTTTCTCCGAGCGCCTCCTGCAGGAGTTGCACGGCTTTGACGTAGTCGACGCCGCGCATCTCCCAGGGCGTTGTTGAGGCCGGCGCGCCGATCGCGGCTGCCGTCGCCACCCAGTCCTGTGCGTCGAGTTCGTCGATCGAGACGAGCTCGGGCTTGCCGATCGAGACCGCAGCATATCCGAGCATGCGCCCATGGTCGGCCCAGCCACCGCCGCCGGCCGCATAGACGGAACCGCCCTTGACCGCCGCCTCGACGTCCTTTTCCTTCAGTATCCGGCCCATCTCACACCTTCTCCTGCAATTTTTTGTCGAGCCTCTTCACCGCATCGAAGAGAACGGCGGCGCCGAGCGCGATATCGTCGTTTTCGGCCCACTCCTCCGGCGCATGCGAGCGTCCGCCGAGGCAGGGAATGAAGATCATCGCCGAACGGGTGATGCGCCCCATCCAGGCGGTGTCGTGGCCGGCGCCAGAGGCCATGCGCCGATGCTTGGCGCCGATCGCGTCGCAGCTCTCTTCGAGCGTCGAAAGCAGCAGCGCATCACCCGGCGTCGGGTGATTGTCGGAAATCACATTGGCGGGCGGGATGGTCACGCCCGATGCCTCGGCGACACCCTGGCAAAGGGAGCCGAGCGTCGCGAGGAACCGCTCCATCTGCGGGCGCAGCTCGGCACGCGCATCGATCAGCAGCCGGACGCGAGACGGCACCACATTGGCCGCGTTCGGCTCGATCGAGAACTCGCCGACCGTGGCCGTGAAATGCCCGTCGCCGTGAGAAAACTCCGTCGCCAGCCGTTCGATCTCCAACACCAGATGCGAGGCAGCGACCAGCGCATCGCGCCGATGCCCCATCGGCGTCGTGCCGGCGTGATCCGCCTGTCCCTCGACGACGATCTCGATGCGGGTGATACCGGAAATGGCGGTCACGACCCCGACATCCAGCCGCCCGGTTTCGAGCACCGGTCCCTGCTCGATGTGCAGCTCCAGGAACGCCTTGATATCCGAGCGCTTCGAGCCCGAGAGCCTGGAGGGATCACCGCCGACCTCGACGAGGCCTTGCCTGAGGCTCAGATCCCCTTGCGTGCGGCTGAGCCAGCCGTCCGGCAGCACACCCGCCATGCCGCGGCTGCCGACGCAGGAGACGCCGAAGATCGACACTTCCTCGGCCAGGAAATCGACGATCTCCAGATCGTGGTCGAGCTCGATGCCCTTTTCGGCAAGCGCGCGCGCCACTTCGAGCGCCGCCGCCACCCCGGCGATGCCGTCGAAGCGACCGCCGTCCGGCACCGTGTCGGAATGAGAGCCAAGCAGGATGGTGCCGAGCGCCGACTTCCGCCCCTTGCGCCGGCCAATCAGGTTGCCTGCGGCGTCGATCCGGGTTTCAAGCCCCGCGGCGCGAAAACGCCGCTCGAGAAAGGCCCGACCTTCGAGGAAAAGCGGCGTGAAGGCGCGGCGCGTATACGGCCGGTCCGGCTCGGTGATACCAGCCAGGCCGTTGACGATGCCGGCAATGCGGCTTGCATTGACGGGCAGATTGGCCGGAACCTTGTGGGCGGTCTTGCTCATCTCGCCTCCTGCAGGGTCAAGGTCAGCAGCGGCCGGACGAACTGCCCGACGCCGGGCTCGGAGAGAACCTGTCGGCCATCGAAGGCGAGCTTGCCACGCAGATAGGTCGCAGCGACCCGCCAGGGCAGCTTGATGCCATTATAGGGCGACCAGCCGACGACGTTGTGACCGCTCTCGGCCGCATCATAGACATAGGGCTCCGGCGTCATGACGATGATGTCGGCATCCTTGCCGGCCTCCAGCGCGCCCTTTTTATGGTCGAGGCGGAAATGCCGTGCCGGGTTCAACGTCATCAGCTCCGCTGCCCGCGTCAGCGGGATGCCGCGTTCCAGCGCGCCCTTGACGAAGAGCGGCACCATGACTTCGAGCCCTGGCACGCCCGACGCATTGGCGAGCATGTCCGGATTGGTCTTGCGGTCTTCCGACCAGCTGACGTGATCGGTCGAAACCATCGTCACCGTACCGTCGGCGACGTGCCGCCAGAGCTTTTCTACCTCGGCGCGCGGCCGGATCGGCGGGTTGATCTTAGCCTTGCCGCCGAGACGGCGGACGTCGTTTTCCTCGTCGAGCGTCAGGTAGTGAATGCAGCACTCGATCGTCGCTTTGTAGCCCTGGGCGCGATAGGCAGCGGCGATCTCGTAGCCGCGGCCGAGCGAGCAATGCACCACATGCGCCGGGCAGCCGGTGGCAGCGCCCGTTTCATAGATCTGGTTGGTGGCAAGCAGTTCCGTCAGCGGCGGGCGCGACAGCCCATGGGCCCGGTAGTCGGTAATGCCTGCGGCCTTGACCTTCTCGATCGCCGCACGCACCGCCTCGTCATCCTCGTTGTGTACGCCGGCCGACAGCCCGGTTGGCGCGATCGCGCGGAAACAGTCTTCGAGCAATGCTGCCGGAATGCGGGGAAAACGTTTCGGATCAGTGCCAAAGGTCGAAAACTTGAAGGCAGCAACACCGCCCTCCACCATTTCGAGAATACGCGCCGGTCCCTCCTCCGGATCGATAGTGCCATAGAGCGCGAAATCGACGCGCGCCTGCGGTCCCGCATGGTCGATCTTGCGGCGCAATGCCTCGGCCGAACAAACGAGATTGCCCTCGTCATAGGGCATATCGACGATGGTGGTGACGCCGCCGGCCGCTGCCGAGCGGGTCGACCAGATGAAATCTTCCTGGTTCCTCTGCGACAGCGAATGCACCTGCGCATCGACGGCGCCTGGCAGGATCAGCGCGTTGCCGAGATCATGCCGCTCGCTCGCGGCGGGTGCAGCACCCTGCCCGACATGCACCACCTTGCCGTCGCGCACCGCCACATGACCGCCCTCGACGATCCTCTCGGGGAGAACAACCGTGCCTTTCAGAACGAGATCGAAGTCGGACATGCTGCTCTCCCAATCGGATTATTTGTCGAGCGCGAAGAAGTCGTCGAACTCCGGCATGGGCGCGGAAGCGACGAAGGAGCGCAGGAGATCGTGGCAGGTGAAGGCATCCTGCAGCGCCTCGATCTCCTTCGAAAGCGGCCGATCCTTCAGATAGATCGCGCTGACGGAGCGGGTCTGGTCATAGGCCCGCTTGACGATCCCTTGCGGTTGGTCGCCGACGAGGTCGATCGCCTGCGCCGACAGCATCGCCTCGATCGCTGCCAGCTGGCGCAGATCGCGCACCTGCGTTTCCATGCGCTCGACGATCAGCGGCAGGAAGGTCGCCTCCTCTTCGAGACCGCCGGCCACCACGATCGACTGCGCCGAAAGCGGCACGGCGAGCGACTGCACGCGCATATAGAGTTCGACCGCAAGCTTCATCAGCGGCCCGAGCCCGGTTGCGACCTCCCCTGGCGCCACCAGATTGACCGAGAGATTGCGGCGGCCGCCATTCGCGAGAAGGATGCAGCGGTTCAGCACGTTGCGCGCCGCATGCGAAAAGGCGATCTGCGCCGCCTCGATGTAGAGCGTCGTGGTCAGCGGCAACGAAGCGCCGGAGGAATGCACCTGCCCGCCGATGACGACCGGGTTGTCGTCGGAGAGATAGGTCTGCTCCACCAGCCGGCCGGCCGCAACCAGCAGCGTATCGACCACCGCGCCGAAGACCTGGGCGGTCATGCGCAGGCTCAAGGGATCGTGGATCGCCGTCGGCACCGGCCAGTCGGAGATGCCGGACTGGCCATAGAGCCAGGAACCGACCACCGCCTCGCCGCGGGTCGAGAGCGTCGCGGCCACCCGCCAGGGATCGGCAGACGCCCCGAGCGCTTGCGACGACATGACCCCGGTGACGAGCAGCACGCGGATTGCAGACGCCGCTTCGCGCAGCACATTGGCAGCAGCGGCAAAAGCGATGGCGTTGACGCTGAGAGCTGCCAGCGCGTCGCGCGGCTGCATCACGAAGGGCTCCAGCCCGGCTTCGGCCAGGGCCGTCTCGGCCGAGACGAGCCGTCCCTGGTAGTAGGCCTCGCCGACGCCCGTCAGCACCGAGGCGATCTGGCCCATCAGGCCGATATCGGCACAGCCCATGGAGCCGTGGCGGCGCACCGCCGGAATGATGTCGTGTTCCGTCAACGCCAGAAACGCCCGGATCAGCTCCGGGCTGCAGCCCGTGTGGCCGCGCATGGCCGTGTTGACGCGGATGGCGATCGCCATGCGCACGATCGCCGGCGCGAAGAACTCGCCGGTACCGAAGTGGTGGGCCCTCACCAGCGAATTGTTGAATTCCGCCAGATCACCGGCGGTCCAGAGCCGGTCCTTCATCGAGCCAACGCCGGTGTTGGAGCCGTAGACCGGCAGCCCCATCGCGATGCGGTCGGCGATCACCTTGTGGGCGGCCGCTACGCGCTCCATGCCGCTATCATCCGCCACCGGTCGGCCCCTTCCCGCGCCGATCTCCTGGAGCGTCGCGAAATCGAGCGGTTTCCCGCAGAGAACGATGGTTTTGACCTGTTGCAGCATGCCGATACGAACCTTTCCGCGTGGCGCGCCTCGTCATCGAGACTGCAGCGGATGCCTGGATTTTCACGCAACCGCCGCTCGTAAACGCCCGGATGCCTGCTGCATGCTATGCGCTTATCGCCCGCACGTGCTATATCCCAAATCTGGAACGGGCGATGCCGAATATCGAACATACCTTGGGCGCACGCGGCCTGTCGTGATCGATTCTAAAATTGTCGTGATCGATTCTAAAATTAATGCGGAATGCGGGTGAAAACCACGCACACTGTTCCCACCCCGCTCCGAAAGGACCGTTGAATGGATTTGGCAACGATCGTGATTGTCGATGCGGTGCTCCGCGAGGGCGGCATCCGCGCCGCTGCCGCCGTTTGCGGGCGGGCACCGTCAAGCGTCAGCGCCGCGGTCAAGCGCTTCGAGCAGGCCGTCTCAATGCCGCTCTTCCGGCGGGAGGAAACCGTTGTCGTGCTGACATTGGAAGCCCGTGCCCGCACATCCGATATCCACGAGGCAACTGCGACGATCGCCGCGATCCTGGAGGCGGCAGGAAAGGAGCCCGCCGCCCCTGTTCCGCCGATCGGCCTCGTCGCGCTCGACCGTTTCGTTCGGACCGCCCGCTCCGGCAGCATCCGCGCCACCGCAAAGGCGCTCGCATTGGGCCAACCGCAGCTGACGCGGCAGATCGCGGATCTCGAGCGCCATTTGAGCATCAGACTGTTCGAGCGCTCGCATGGCGGCATCCTCTGCACGGCAACCGCGGAGCGGATTATCCCGCTTGCCGAAACGCTGCTCGACATCTGGGCACGGCTGACCCACGCCTCTGCCGACCGCTTTCGCCGCGACGTCGCCACCTGGCGGCTCGGCGCCGTCATGCCGCTGGGTCCGGAAAGCGAGATCGCCCGCATGCTCGCGAGCCTGACGGCCAACTGGCACCGCACGCGCCCGCGCCAACCGCTGTTCATCTCCAGCACCACCGCCGACGACCTGCTGGCCGGGCTCCGCAGCCGTCGCTTCGATGCCGCCTTGCTCGACGTCGCCGAGATCCCCTCGGATTGCGATGGCCGGCTGGTCTCGCAAACGCCGCTGGTGCTGGCCGGCCCGGCCGCAGCCCTTTCGGAACTCGGCGCCGACCTGCCGCGGCTGCTCGCCACCTGCCCGATCGCCGTGCCGAGCGTCAGGAGCGGCCTGCGCCGCGAAGCCGCCCGTTTCCTCGATGATACGCTCAGTGAAGCCGAACGGCGGCGCATCACCCTCGTCGAGGTCGATTCCATCCCCGTGATCATCAACCTCGTTCGCCAGCACGGCTATCTCTCGGTGTTGCCCCAATCCTCGCTCGCCCGCGTGCACCTCCCGCCGGCGATGATCCGTCTCGGCCCGGCCTATCGGCAGTCGCTGACGCTCGTCTGGCCACGCGGAACGCAGGCCGGCGAGATCGGTGAACTGATGGTTTCGATGATGAAGATGAGCGCCGAGACCAGGCCGGCTTCGGAATCAGTTCCAGACCATCTGCCGACAAGTGCCTGAAACGACTCTGACTTTCCCGCTTGAATCAGCACTTGAAGTGCCGCTCAGCTCTTCAGCTTCAGCCGCCGCCGGGTCTCGCTCGGGCTTTCGCGGTAATGCGCGCGATAGCTGCGCGAGAAGGACGACGACGAGTTGAAGCCCGAGATCGCGGCGATGTCGGCGAATTCCATGCGCGTCTCGATCACCTTGCGCCGCGCCGCATTGAGACGAAGCGCAAGGTAATGCTCGTGCGGGGCCACGCCCATCGTGTCGCGAAAGAGATCCTGCAGATGCCGGGTGCTGACGCCGATGCGGCGGGCGAGCCTGGCGAGCGTCAGCGGCGCCTCCACCGTCTCCTCCATCAGCTTGACCGCAGCACCCACGCGCGGATCGAGGATGCGCATGTTGCCGATCGCCGGCATCTGCAGGAGATCGCCGCGGGTGCGCTCCTGCTCGTAGATGAAGAGGCGGGAGACTTCGAGCGCCAGCGAATAGCCGTGTGCCCGACGGATCAGCTCCAGCATCAGGTCGAGCGTCGGCAGCGAGCCGCCAGTCGTGATGCGCTTGCCGTCGATGACGAAGCGCTCGCGCACCATCGTCACCTGCGGATAGCTGGTGGTGAAATCCTCGAAGTCCTCCCAGTGCGTGGTCGCCTTGAAATTGTCGAGCAGGCTGGTCTCGGCAAGCAGCCAGGAACCGGATTCGATGCCGGCCATCAGGTCGCGGTGCCGGGCGGTCTGCGACAGCAGCATCTTCAACTGCGAGGTGGCGCTGCGCTGCCAGTTGTAGCTTGAGAGGATGAAGAGCGGCGATGTCTCGCGCTGTGGCCGGAAGATGCCGGAAACCGGGATCGGAATGCCGCTCTTCGTCTCGATCGGCGCGCCGTCGGGGCTGTAGATCGTCCAGTCGTAAAGCGGCCGCCCGGCGATACGGTTGGCCGCACGCATCGGCTCGATGACCGAGGCAACGAGGATCAGATTGGTCTCCGGCAGCACCAGGATATCGACATGCTGCACCTGCGAAACGTTCTGATCCATGCCCAAACTTCTCCGCCATATCGCCGATAATGTATAGGATGAAGCCGATAATGAAAAGCAGAACGGTCTCTCTTGGCTCGTAATGGGGTCAATAAAAGGGAGACAGCAATGCCGCTCAGCATGAACCGCGAGGTATTCATCACCTGTGCCGTTACCGGCTCAGGCGACACCGTTTCAAAGTCCAGCCACGTTCCGATCACGCCGAAACAGATCGCCGAAGCGGCGGTCGAGGCGGCCAAGGCCGGCGCTGCCGTGATCCACTGCCACGTCCGCGATCCGGAGACCGGCGCGCCCTCCCGCAGGCTTGATCTCTACCGGGAAGTGACCGACCGCATTCGTTCCGCCGATATCGACATCGTCCTGAACCTGACCGCCGGCATGGGCGGCGACCTGGTGTTCGGCAATGTCGAAAAGCCCCTGCCCGTCAACGAGAAGGGCACCGACATGGCCGGCGCCACCGAGCGCGTCGCTCATGTGGCCGAATGTCTGCCGGAGATCTGCACGCTCGACTGCGGCACCATGAACTTCTCGCTCGGCGACTATGTCATGACCAACACGCCCTCGATGCTGCGCGAAATGGCCCGCCAGATGACGGCCCTTGGCGTGCGCCCGGAGATCGAGGCTTTCGATACCGGCCATCTCTGGTTTGCCAAGCAGCTCGTCGAGGAAGGCCTGATCGAGGATCCGGTCCTGATCCAGCTCTGCATGGGCATTCCGTGGGGTGCGCCTGATGACCTCAACACCTTCATGGCGATGGTCAACAACGTGCCTGCCAACTGGACCTTCTCGGCCTTCTCCATCGGCCGCAATGCGCTCGCCTATCCGGCAGCAGCCATCCTTGCCGGCGGCAACGTGCGCGTCGGCCTCGAAGACAACCTCTATATCGGCAAGGGCCAGCTCGCCACCAACGGCCAGCTCGTCGAAAAGGCCGTCGGCGTCATCGAGGGCATGGGCGCCAAGATCATCGGGCCGAAGGAGGTCCGCGAGAAACTGAAGCTGACGAAGCGCTGAGCAGGGACAGAACAATCATGAGCTTTATCACCAAAGCAGCTTGTGTCGGCGGCGGCGTCATCGGTGGCGCCTGGGTGGCGCGTTTCGCGCTTGCCGGCATCGACGTGAAGATCTTCGATCCGCATCCGGAAGCCGAGCGCATCATCGGCGAAGTCATGGCCAATGCCGAGCGCGCCTATGCGATGCTGACGATGGCGCCGCTGCCGCCGAAGGGCAAACTGACCTTCTGCAAGAGCATTGAGGAAGCCGTACAGGACGCTGATTGGATTCAGGAAAGCGTGCCGGAACGGCTGGAGCTGAAGCGCGGCGTCATCACCAAGATCGATGCGGCGGCGCGCCCCGATGCGCTGATCGGCTCCTCCACCTCGGGCCTGCTGCCCTCCGATCTCCAGGCCGAGATGCACCACCCGGAACGCATGTTCGTGGCGCATCCCTATAACCCGGTCTACCTGCTGCCGCTCGTCGAGCTCGTCGGCGGCAAGAAGACGACCAAGGCGACGATCGAGCGCGCCATGCAGGGCGTCGAGCAGATCGGCATGAAGGGCGTTGTCATCGCCAAGGAGATCGAGGCCTTCGTCGGCGACCGTCTGCTTGAAGCGCTCTGGCGCGAGGCTCTGTGGCTGATCCAGGACGACATCTGCGATACCGAGACGCTCGACAACGTCATGCGTTACTCCTTCGGCATGCGCTGGGCGCAGATGGGCCTGTTCGAGACCTATCGCATCGCCGGCGGCGAGGCCGGCATGCGCCACTTCCTCGCCCAGTTCGGCCCCTGCCTGAAATGGCCGTGGACCAAGTTCACCGATGTCGTCGACCTCGACGATGCGCTGGTCGAAAAGATCGGCGCCCAGTCGGACGCGCAGGCCGCCGGCCGCTCGATCCGCGAGCTCGAACGCATCCGCGACGAAAACCTCGTCGGCATCATGCATGCGCTGAAATCCGGCAACGGCGGCGAAGGCTGGGGGGCCGGCAAGCTGCTCGCCGACTTCGAGGCCAAGCTCTGGGCAAATGCCAAGAAGCCGGAAGCCGATCTCGGCGACGTCAAGCCGCTGCACATCCTCGACACCAAGGTCAGTGCTGCCTGGGTCGATTACAACGGCCACATGACCGAGCACCGCTATCTGCAGGTCTTCGGCGACACCTCCGACGGCGTGCTGCGCCTGATCGGCGTCGACCTCGAATATGTCCGCGACGGTCACAGCTACTACACGGTCGAGACCCACATCCGGAACCTTGGCGAAGCCAAGCTCGGCGAGGCGCTCTATTCGACCTGCCAGATCCTGTCATCGGACGAAAAGCGCCTGCACATCTTCTCGACGATCTACAACGCCGCGACCAACGAGGCCGTGGCCACTGCCGAGCAGATGATGCTGCATGTCGACAGCAAGGCCGGCAAGGCGGTCACGGCACCCGAGGCGGTGCTGAGCAAGCTCCGCGCGATCACCGAAGCCCATGCAAAGCTGCCGACGCCAGAAGGCGCTGGCCGCTTCGTCGGCCAGAAGCGCGCCTGACCGCAACAATAGCAGGCCAGCGACAACAGGCAGCTTCGCCCTTCGGCGGAGCCGCAAACCGCAGCTGAAGGACGCTTGAGGAGGCGGCCATCGTTTGCGGCACCGCCGTCAGCGGCGCGAAAACGAGGGGAACAACACAATGAATTTCGCACTGACCGAAGAACAGCAGATGATCGTCGATACGGTCAGGAGCTTCGTCGAAACGGAAATCTATCCGCACGAGGACGAGGTCGAGCGCACCGGCGTGGTGCCGCGCGAACTCGGCCAGGAAATCGCCCGCAAATGCAAGGAAATCGGCTTCTTCGGCTGCAACTTCCCGGAGGAAGTCGGCGGCGCCGGCCTCGACCACACTTCATTCACGCTGGTCGAGCGCGAGCTCGGCCGTGGCTCCATGGGCCTGACGGTATTCTTCGGCCGCCCCTCGGGCATCCTGATGGCCTGCAACGCCGAGCAGCGCGAGAAATACCTGCTGCCGGCCGTCAAGGGTGACAAGTTCGATGCGCTGGCGATGACCGAGCCGGATGCCGGCTCCGACGTGCGCGGCATGAAGTGTTTTGCCCGCAAGGATGGCGACGACTGGATCGTCAATGGCACCAAGCATTTCATCAGCCATGCCGACATTGCCGATTTCGTCATCGTCTTCATCGCGACCGGCGAAGAGGATACGCCGCGCGGCCCGAAGAAAAAAATCACCTGTTTCCTCGTCGACCGCGGCACGCCCGGCTTCGAGATCCGCAAGGGCTATAGCTCCGTCTCGCACCGCGGCTACAACAACTGCATCCTGACGTTCGACGATTGCCGCCTGCCCTCTGCCCAGATCCTCGGCGAAGTGCACAAGGGTTTTGACGTCGCCAATGACTGGCTGTTTGCCACCCGCCTGACGGTGGCAGCAACCTCGGTCGGTCGCGCCCGCCGCGCCTTCGACTACGCGCTGAATTATGCTGCCGAGCGCAAGCAGTTCGGCAAGCCGATCGGCGCCAACCAGGGCGTCTCCTTCAAGCTCGCCGACATGATCACCGAGATCGACGCCGCCGACCTCCTGACGCTGGCGGCCGCCTGGCGGCTCGACAACGGCCTGCCGTCGAACCGCGAGATTGCCTCGGCCAAGGTCTACGCCACAGAAATGCTTGCCCGTGTCACCGACGAGGCGATCCAGATCTTCGGCGGCATGGGCCTGATGGACGACCTGCCGCTCGCCCGCTTCTGGCGCGACGCCCGCGTCGAGCGCATCTGGGACGGCACGTCCGAAATCCAGCGCCACATCATCAGCCGCGATCTCTTGCGGCCGCTGGGGGCGTGACGGGATGGCCACTCCCCGCTCCCTCGACCGCCTCATCCGCCCGCGCACCATCGCCGTCTTCGGCGGCAAGGAGGCCCGGCGCGTCATCGAACAATGCGACAAGATGGGTTTTACCGGCGAGATCTGGCCGGCGCACCCGCGCGAGGAACAGATCCTCGGACGCAAGTGCTATCGCTCGGTGGCCGAGCTTCCGGGTGCACCGGATGCTTCCTTCGTCGGCGTCAACCGGCAGCTGACCATAGACATCATCCGCGATCTCGCCGCCCGCGGCGCCGGCGGCGCCGTCTGCTACGCCTCGGGCTTCCGCGAGGCGGCAAGCGAGCTTGACGACGGCAACGACATGCAGGAGGCGCTGGTCGCTGCTGCCGGCGACATGCCGATCGTCGGGCCCAACTGCTATGGCTTCATCAACATGCTCGATGGCGCGCTGCTCTGGCCAGACCAGCACGGCATGCAACGCGTCGAAAAGGGCGTCGCGATCCTGACGCAGTCCTCCAACATTGCCTGCAACATCTCGATGCAGACGCGCGGCCTGCCGCTCGCCTATGTCATGACCGCCGGCAATCAGGCGCAGACGGGCTTGTCCGACATCGCCTGCGCCGTGCTCGAAGATCCGCGCGTCACCGCCGTGGGCCTGCATATCGAAGGCTTCGACAGTATGGCAGCGCTGGAGCGGCTGGCGACCCGTGCCCGCGAACTCGGCAAACCGGTCGTGACGCTGAAGGTCGGCAAGTCGGAGGCCGCGCAGCTGGCGACGGTGTCGCACACCGCCTCGCTTGCCGGCAACGACCGCGTCTCCTCTGCTCTTCTGGCTCGCCTCGGCATCGGCCGCGTTGATACACTGCCGGCGCTGCTCGAAACCCTGAAGCTCCTGCATGTCTCAGGCCCCCTCGCGAGCCGCGACATATCCTCGATGAGCTGCTCCGGCGGCGAGGCCTCGCTGATGGCGGATGCCGGCGAACGCTACCGAGTAAACTACCGCCCCTTGCGCGACGAGCAGAAGAAGCCGCTTAAGGACGCACTCGGCGAGATGGTGACGATCGCCAACCCACTCGACTACCACACCTTCGTCTGGGGCAACCGCGAGAAGCAGACGACCGCTTTCACCGCCATGATGAAAGGCGGCTATGCCATCAATCTGCTCGTGCTCGACTTCCCCCGTCTCGACCGCTGCGACCCGGCCGACTGGGAAACGACCTGCCACGCGGTGATCGACGCGGCGAGAGCGGCCGGCGCCCGCGCCGGCATCGTCGCCAGCCTCGGCGAGAACATGCCGGAAGCGACCGCCCTCTTTCTGATGAAGGCCGGCATCGTGCCCTTCTTCGGCATCGAGGAGGCGCTGGCGGCGATCGAGACCGCTGCTGACATCGGCGCTGCCTGGGCAAAGCCCGCCCCGCCTCGCCTGCTCGACGGCATTGGGGCCGATGATGGTGAAGCCGTCACCCTCAGCGAACATGAGGCGAAGGTGGAGCTTGCTGCCGCCGGCCTCACCGTGCCGAAGGGCAAGACCGCGGAAAGCGCTGAAGAGGCGGCCAACGCCGCCGAGGCACTCGGTTTCCCCGTCGTGCTCAAGGGCCTCGGCGTCGCCCACAAGACCGAGGCGGGTGCTGTGGAGCTCAATCTCGCGAGCCGCGATGAGGTCTTTATCGCGGCAAAGGCCATGGCCGGGGTCGCCTCCGGCTACCTCGTCGAAAAGATGGTGGGCAAGCCCGTCGCCGAGCTGATCATCGGCGCCATGCGTGACCCCGTCGCTGGTCCTGTCCTGACCATCGGTGCCGGCGGTGTCCTTGTGGAACTGCTCGATGATTCCGCCATCCTGACGCTGCCGACGACACCCGAAGCGATCCGCGAGGCGATCGGCGGGCTGAAGATCCGCAAGCTGCTCGACGGCTATCGCGGCGCGCCTGCCGCTGATTTTGCTGCTTTGACCGAGGCTGTCGCCGCAGCGGCATCCTATGTCGTTGCAAACGCTTCGAAACTCGAAGAACTGGATATCAATCCTTTGATGGTGTTGCCGAACGGCCAGGGTGCCGTAGCCGCCGACGCCCTGATCCGCCGGAGGAAATGACAGAGATGACCGGACCGATCCGCACGCGCCGCGAGGGCGGCATCCTCGAAGTCACCATTGACCGGCCGAAGGCCAATGCCATCGACCTGGCAACCAGCCGGGTGATGGGCGAAATCTTCCGCGATTTCCGCGACGACGACACCTTACGCGTCGCCATCATCACGGGCGCCGGCGAAAAATTCTTCTGTCCGGGGTGGGACCTGAAGGCCGCCGCCGGCGGTGACGCGGTCGACGGCGACTATGGCGTCGGCGGTTTCGGCGGCATGCAGGAGCTGCGCGATCTCAACAAGCCGATCATCGCGGCGATCAACGGCATCTGCTGCGGCGGCGGTCTGGAAATCGCCCTTTCGACCGACCTGATCCTTGCCGCCGAACACGCGACCTTTGCGCTGCCCGAGATCCGCTCCGGCACCGTTGCCGACGCGGCCTCGATCAAGCTGCCTAAGCGCATCCCCTATCACATCGCCATGGATATGCTCCTGACCGGCCGCTGGCTCGATGCCGCCGAGGCCAACCGCTGGGGTTTCGTCAACGAGATCCTGCCGGCGGGTAAGCTGATGGATCGCGCCTGGGAGCTCGCCCGCCTGCTCGAAAGTGGTCCGCCGCTCGTCTATGCCGCGATCAAGGAAGTGGTGCGCGCCGCCGAGGGTGACACCTTCCAGGGCACCATGAACAAGATCACCAAACGGCAGTTCAAGACCGTCGATATTCTCTATTCGAGCGAAGACCAGCTGGAAGGCGTGCGCGCCTTCGCCGAGAAGCGCGACCCCGTCTGGAAGGGTCGCTAGAGCATCCCGCTTTCGCGTGAAATCACCGAAAGCGCATCCCCGCCAAGCCTTGGCGGCGCAAGCAACCGAGCCGGGCGACCGGCATTGAGACGTGACGAGACGCGCGGGAAAAACCGCGCGCCATCAAACACGTATCCATAAGCCAAGTTTATGGAAATAAATTGTAATTTAGGGCGTTACAAGAAGAGTTCCAGCGATTACGCTTATCGATCTGAACAAAGGACGCCCCCGGCTGGGGAAGGAGAAGACGACAGAAAGAGAAGAAAAAAGCGGCCGTCAGGCCGATCCGAAGCCATCTGATACAATGGCTGTACGCAGCAATCTCTACCAACCACAACGAACGGCGAATGCCGACAACAGAAGGGAACAGGGGAATGAGCGATTACAAGGATTACCTCACACGACAGGTCATGCTCGGCAAGATGAACCGCCGCGAGTTCTTAGGCCGCGCGGCCGCTGCCGGCATTCTCGCCTCGACGGCAGGCACGCTGTTTGCCACCAGTGCTCAGGCGCAGGAGCCCAAGCGCGGCGGCCATCTGAAGCTCGGCCTCGAAGGCGCGGCTGCAACCGACTCGAAGGACCCGGCCAAGGCGCTTTCGCAATTCATGTTCGTCGTCGGCCGCAACTGGGGCGACATGCTCGTCGAAAGCCATCCGACGACGGGCGCGCCGGTGCCGGCCCTTGCCGAATCCTGGGAGCCGTCAGCCGACGCCTCGACCTGGACTTTCACCATCCGCAAGGGCGTGAAATTCCATGACGGCAAGGAGCTGACGCTCGACGACGTCATCAAGACGCTGCAGCGCCACACCGACGAAAAGTCGGAGTCCGGCGCGCTCGGTGTGATGAAGTCGATCAAGGAAATCAAGGCCGATGGCGACAAGCTGGTGCTCGTGCTGACGGAAGGTAATGCCGACCTGCCGCTGCTTCTGACCGACTATCACCTGATCATCCAGCCGGGCGGCGGCATCGACAAGCCGGACGCGATGATCGGCACCGGTCCCTTCAAGGTAACGAGCTTCGAAGCCGGCGTTCGCGCCACCTTCGAGAAGAACGCCGACGACTGGCGCACCGACCGCGGC
>NZ_JAEPRP010000342.1:0-2701 GCF_016652895.1 Ensifer sp. SSB1 | reverse complement strand
TGTCCGCCAAGACTAGAGAAGCCTATACGGGCCTTTTCCATTGGGGCAGCGGCTCGGTGGTGATGAGTACCGCTGCCACTATCTCAGAGCCTCATCCTCTATCTCCTGTTGAACTAAACCGCTTCGCGGTGGAGGAGTGATGCCGCCGCCGTCTGCTTACTCCACATGAACTGATCGATTCGCGCGCGGCAGTTGCGCGGCGGGCGTGGTGTGCCAGCGTACTGACGCAGGGGCTGTCCCTGCGTTCTGTGCAAGGAGTCACCTCATGAGCGCCTTACGCAAGCGAATGGAAGCGGACATGGTCGTGCGCAACCTGGCGCTGCGCACGCGTGAGTCGTATGTCGAGGCGGTGCGCGGCATAGCGAAGTATTACAAGCGCAGCCCCGACACGCTGACCGAAGGCGAAGTCCAGCGCTATCTGCTGCACCTGATCGAGGAGCGCAAGCTCGCCTGGAGCAGCGTGAACGTGGCGGTGAGCGGGCTGAAGTTCCTGTTTGAGGTCACCCTCAAGCGCAAGGGTGTCGAGTTTGCCATCCCGCGGCCGCATCAGCCGCAGAAGCTGCCGCAGGTGCTCTCGCGCGAGGAGGTGATGCGCATCATCGATGCCGCGGCCAATCCGCGGCATCGCGCGGTTCTGATCACGATCTACGCGGCCGGATTGCGATTGTCGGAGGCGTGCCGGCTCAAGGTGAGCGACATCGATTCGGAGCGCATGACGCTGCGCATCGAGCAGGCGAAGGGGGCGAAGGACCGCTATGCGCTGCTCTCGCCGAAGCTGCTCAAGGAGCTGCGCACGTATTGGGCGGCCTACCGGCCGAAGGACTGGCTGTTTCCGAGCACGCGCGATGCGGGGCTGCCGCTGGCCAGCACCACGGTGCAGCGCATCTTCTATCGCGCGCGCGATTGCGCCGGCGTCACCAAGCGCTGCGGCATCCACGGCCTGCGCCACGCCTTCGCTACGCACATGCTCGAAGGCGGCGTGGACGTGCACACGATTCAGCGGCTGATGGGACACGGCGATCTGGGTACCACGACCCGCTACTTCCACCTGGCACGCCACCATCTGGCGCAGACACCCTCGCCGCTGGAGCTGAAGGAGCGCAAGCCGCCGCGCTGAGCGGCCGTGGACACACGGCCCACGGCCGGCGATGCGCGCGCGCCGCCGCGGCGGCTCGAACTCGCCGACGTCGTGCGCGCCCATGGCGCCGCCGCGTGCGCCGGGCGCCGGCTCGCGCCGGTGCAGTATCGCGCCTTGCGCGCGATCGCGGCCTGTCGCACCCCGGCGCTGGGCGGGCAGCTCGCGCAGTGCGACGCCTGCGGCGCGGTGCGTTACCTGTATCACTCGTGCCGCAACCGGCATTGTCCGAAGTGCCAGACGCTCGCGCGCGAGCGCTGGCTCGCCGCGCGCCGTCGCGAGCTGTTACCGGTGCCGTATTTCCATCTGGTTTTCACCTTGCCCCATGAGCTCAATCCGCTCGTTCAGGCGCAGCCGGCCGCACTCTACGGCATGCTCTTCGCCGCGGTGTCGGCGACACTGCTGGAATTCGGCGCCAACGCCCGCTGGCTCGGCGGCGAGATCGCCGCCACCCTCGTGCTCCACACCTGGGGACAGAACCTGAACCAGCACGTGCACCTGCACTGCCTGGTGGCGGCCGGCGCGCTCCACCCCGACGGCCACTGGATCCACGCTCGGCGCGGCTTCCTCTTCCCGGTGCAGGCGCTCTCGCGCGTGTTTCGCGGCAAGTTCGTGCACGCGCTCGAGCACGCCTTCGCGCACGGTACGCTGCCGCTCGCGCAAGGCGATACGACAGCGGCGGGAGCGCCGCAGCAGCTCCTCGGCGCGCTGCACGCTCGGCCATGGGTCGTCTATGCCAAACGGGCCTTCGGCGGCCCCGAACAAGTCCTCGATTATCTCGGCCGCTACACCCACCGCGTGGCGATCTCGAATGACCGGCTCTTGAGCTGCGACGAAGCCCGCGTGAGATTCCGCTATCGCGATTACAGCCACGGCAATCGTCGCAGGGTGATGTGCCTGGAACCGACCGAGTTCCTGCGCCGCTTCCTGCTGCACGTGCTGCCCAAGGGCTTCATGCGTATCCGCCACTACGGACTGCTCGCCAATCATGGCAAGTGCTCCAAGCTTACGCGGGCGCGCCAGGCGCTCGCCACGCCGGCGCCGGCGCCCGCGCCCGCCGCGCCGGCGAAGACCGAGACGCTCGGCGCGTTCTGGCTGCGCGTGGCACGCATCGACATCGAACGCTGCCCGCACTGCACCGCCGGACGTATGCGCATCATCAGCCGGCTCGCGGCCATACCCATTCCCGTGCCGCCATGACGCCCGCCAGCGCTGCCGCACGCATCGCTATGGCCGCCACCGTATTGCGCACGCAAGGCCCACGTGCGTGCGCAACGCCCACGTTGACCGATCGCAAACGCTTCGCCATAGTTCTCACCCATGTCCCAGACGATCATCCCGCACCGCCGGAGCGTGCTGCCGACAGCGCGTCGGTCGTCTGTGCGTCAACGCGGTGTGGCTCGCGCTGCCGTGCGCCGTAGAAATTCCAGGCAGTCTCTCACTGACACAGCGGTTCAGTTCAACGGGTTTTATCCACCATGCTGCCGCATGGCGGATCAAAACCTTCTTCGTTGGCGACTAATCGTGCCCGAGTAGATTCTCAATGCGACTCATCAGTGCTTCGTC
>NZ_JAEPRP010000038.1:42659-45298 GCF_016652895.1 Ensifer sp. SSB1 | reverse complement strand
TAGCTTGGCATTGTCCCCGGTCAGGAATACGATAAAAGCAAGTTCGACCCGGCCTTTGCCAAGCGTGTGCCCCAGGTCGCCTTCGCGCGCATCATGATGCACTTCAAGCTCAGCGATGGCGACGTGCAGGATATCGATGGCTGGGGTTTCACGACCAAGACTGGCATCTATGGCACCAACTACATCCAGCGTGCCCTGGTCACTGCGATCGGTCTTGGGGCAAACCGGCCACAGGATGCGGTCTACCCAACGTCGATGAAGTCCGGCGGAGGTCTGATCAAGCGGGCCTATAACGGTTCCGAAAAGTACGTCATGACCTTCAAGAAAGGCCAGACGCCGCCCGTGTCCGGTTTCTGGTCCTTGACGATGTACGATGCGGGGTACTTCTTCGTCGACAATCCGCTCAATCGCTATTCGATCAGTGCACGGCAGGACCTGAAGGCAAATCCGGACGGCTCGATCGATTTGTTCATTCAGCATGAATCGCCCGGGGCAGATAAGGAGTCGAACTGGCTCCCAGCACCCAAGGGCAAGTTTATTCTCATGATGCGCCTCTACTGGCCCAACGAGAGCAATCCCTCCATCATTGATGGTTCTTGGACGATACCGCCGGTGAAGAAGGTGAGCTAATTCCACCAGCCTGCATGCAGCCGCCGCGGCTCCGGTTCCTGGCGGCTGCAAACACGAAGTCTCGGCATCCACGTCTCTTGTTGAGAATGGTGCGACCGGTCCTCAGTGAAGATGAACCAAATTACATCAGCTTGGGCCCTGTCATTGGTTTTTGGAGACCAATAATTTGACAGAGGGGATTTGATCCAGTGGACCGGGCCTTTATGTACATCTTTCGGACTATGCTATGCAGTCTGTTCCTCTGCCTTTGTGGGCTTACGCACCTGCAGGCGCAAACGCCTGTGCCCCCTATTGCTCAGCCGTCCAAGGTGGCCGAACTGCTGCGTCTGCTTGAGGATGAGGACGTGAGGGCCTGGCTGGAGCAGAAGCAAGCCGCCGCTTCCGAGTCCGGCGATAATGAGGCAGTGTGGTTCATTGAAGAACGCGAGGTGCTCTTGCGCGCCCGTCTCAACGTGTTTTTCGCCGCAGTGCCGCGCGTCAGCGATGAACTTTCGCGCGTCGTGTCTGCGGTTTGGCAAGACGCGCGTAACAACGGCGCAATGCCCGCGGCGCTCGTGTTGGCAATCATCGCTGGCATAGCTTTTGGCATCGAATGGATTTTTCGCCATTCAGTGCCCGCCGTGCCCTTCCCCAACCCAATCTTGCGGCAGACCTACACGGAGTTTCTGACGTTCTCGATATTCACGGCGACCGTCGCGATCCTCTTTCTCCTGTTCGCCTGGCCGCCACTCGTGCGTGTGGTCGCACTCTACTCGCTTCTCGCTTTGGTCGTCTACAAGATCGCGACCGCGCTCTGCCGCATCGCGCTCGCCGCGTCCATAATGTCGGCCCGCTCCTATTTGCGGGCCCGGATATTCGTCGCATTGCTGGCAGCGACGATGGCATTCTGGGCTGTAACCGAACGCCTTGGTCTTGCAGCCGACGTCCAGTCAGCCCTCACTATCGGACTGTCCATCCCAATTGTTCTGCTAGCAATCGCGATGATCTGGCGTCAGCGCAACAACGATGTCCGGTCGTTGCGAGACCGTATCTCTGGTGCTATGAGCATCTCTGGCGTAATCGTGCTGTGGCTGCTCTGGTGCGGTGGATTCCTGGCTTTATTCTGGCTCGGCATGATGCTTGTCATCGTGCCCCGCGCTTTGTCGATTGCCGACAGCCTGATGCTTTCATTCTCGCCCTGGCGCGCAAGTGAAGGGGACCCATCGGACCTGAAGGCGGTCCTGCTCGTCCGCGGAACGCGGGTAATTATCCTCATTGCTGCGGTCGATTGGGTCGCGTTCGTTTGGCGACACAATTTTCCTTTTGTTGCCGGTGAAGCGACATTGATCCGGACGATCATTGCCGGGGCATTCAATAGCGTTGTGATCTTGCTCATCATCGACCTCGTCTGGCAATTGGCAAACGCCTACATTACCCGCAAGCTGAGCGAGATGGGTGATGAAGGAACGCTTCAATCGAACGTACGAGAAAGCCGGCTTCGCACTTTGCTGCCCGTTTTCCGCAACGCTTTGGCAGCGGCCCTTCTCTGTGTAGCAGTGCTCACGGTCCTTTCGGAGATGGGCGTCAAAATCGGCCCGCTGGTCGCCGGCGCGGGCGTCGTCGGCGTTGCAATTGGGTTTGGCTCGCAGACCTTGGTCAAGGACGTCGTCAGCGGCATTTTCTATCTATTGGACGATGCCTTTCGGGTCGGGGAATACATCGAAGCAGGAAGCTATACGGGCGTCGTGGAATCCTTCAGCCTTCGTTCCGTGCGGCTGCGTCACCACCGCGGGCCAATCTTCACCGTACCTTTTGGTTCGCTTGGCGCGATCAAGAACGCCAGCCGCGATTGGACTGTCGACAAATTCCGCATCCGTGTGCCGTTCAAAACCGATGTCGATAAAGTCCGCAAGCTCATCAAGGAGATCGGCGCGCAATTGCAGGCCGACCCGGAACTCGGTTCGCTCTTCATCGAGCCGCTCAAACTGAAGGGTGTCGAGCAGATCGCTGAAAACGGAATTGAACTTGGC
>NZ_JAEPRP010000038.1:0-42649 GCF_016652895.1 Ensifer sp. SSB1 | reverse complement strand
AAAGGCTTACGCGATGGTCTTGCTGGCCTTCGTTGTCATCGGATTCGTTTTTGCTCAACCGATGGTTCAAGTCAGCGGAGACGACAAGGAGACAGCCGCAGCGACGCTCGCGGCGCGGCAGTCTCCGGATAAGACGACTGCGCCGGGCACCGCCTCGCCAGCTTGAAAAAACCCATGTGTGGGGCATCGCGAGTTTCGACTACAGCTCGCCCGTTCGTTCTGGGGGGGCGCCCTCGGGATCGGCAGCAGATAGCTTCTCTTTGACGCGAAACTCGCGAGGCCCAAATCCGGTCGCCTTCCGAAAAGCACGGGTGAAGCCGGCGGGAGAGGAATAGCCCAGATCCTCGGAAATGTTGGTGATCGACACGGTTCCATCGCGCAACATTTCTGTCGCACGTTGCATTCTCACCGCGCTCGTCAGGCTTCGGAAGTCGGCGCCTACCACTCGAAGTTCACGCTGCAGCGTCCGAACGCTCGTGTTCATTGTTCGCGCTGCCTCCTCGATCGACACATCACCCGCCAGCAGTTGGGCGCGAATCTGTGCAGCAGCAATTTCCAACAAAGTCCGAGGTGCACCTCCAGGACGATCGCGAGCCACATCCTCGAGGGTCACAATCGACCGAGATGTTCGTCGCGACGCAGCCATCAACCTATACCGCTCAACGACGACCGCCACTGCTGGCGCATTGAATATCACCGGGCATTTGAACACGTCCTCAAAAAGCGAGGTATGGCCTGGAGTCGGGATGTCAAGTTCGACGCGAAGTGGGTGCCAGTGGTCAGGCAGATATGCCTTAAAGAAGCTTAGCAGTTCGCCAGCAGCGGCACATGCGACCGACTCATACCCCCGAGACCCAGCCAAAGCGAATTTATAGCCAAAGCGCAGTTCCTCCTTCGTGGTGGTGACAGTCAGATTGTCAAAACTGCTGTGATACTGCAGCGCCACGATACTTCGTTTGATCGCTTCGCCGAGCGTGTCGGCCTCGGTTATGAAGCGACCGAAGCTGCCATACGCGGACACATCCATATTCGGCACGAGCAGGAGACCGAGGTTTGTATCGCCCACTGCCCGCGCCATGGCTTCGACGAAGCCGACCACAGATTGCTGGGGAATGTAGACATTGCGGTCCTCGACCAATTCCACGTCGAAGCCCGCGGCGCGATTGGCTCGCAGCAACGCTCGCTCCCCGAGTTCGCTTCGAATGAATGCGGGTAGGCCTTGCAAGACGTGGCTCGAGATCACGGGAATCGCGGCGATCTGAAATGCTTCCTGAATACGGGACTGGCGTGAAATGGATAGTCTCCACATATTCGACCTTCGGTAGAATTGGCAAGCAATATCTGCAATTCGATGTAGACGGGACATACGCCTGCATGGATCAGTCTCCATTCAATTTGCGGCCAGCTTACCGGGTGCCCCCAAGCCACAGACGCGGAGCGCATCCGAAGCCAAGCATCCGAGACCTCGTCCTGAAGATGCTACGGAAATGAAACCGGGTCTTATCCTTTCACGCCAGCCTCATTGGCTCGGAGCGGACGGTCAAATATTCGCGCTTTGCAAAGCAATCATAAGTGGTAGGTTGTTGCAACTGTGCGTTCCGGGGGATGCGTCTGCGATTTGGCGGGAAATGGTAAGATTGGCAAGGGGAGGCACAGCTAGTCTCCCACGACGAACGAACGCTTCGGTTTGGTTGTCGGATCGTCGAGAGGCTTTCCTGCAACGCAGGTGGTCGTATCAGATTAGAAAGTCCAGGAGAGGGCAAACATGTTATCTGAAATGCTTCGTCCTGCGGTGTTGGCCGCGGCCGGTTTGCTTGCAACGACGCTGACTGCGGCCGGAGAGGTAAAAACCCCGGGCTACAACCACAAAATCCCCGAAAAGATCATGACGCCTGACACGGTGGAAACCCGGTTCGGTACGCTGAAGTTCTTCGACGGGATGCCAGATGAAGCAACGGTCGATAGGCTCTATGACAATCTCGACCTCATGCGCGGCGTCGAGACGTTTCTCAACGGCATCCCCGCCACATCCGTCGAAGGCATTCGGCTCGGGCATCTGGAGTTGGGCGCGGACACATCATATAAGGCAATCCTTCTTGACCAGCTGATGGACTCGGCGCCGCTGTTCCTCACCGGCAATACCGATACTGTCTATGGCAGCGTCGTTCTCGATCTGGGGAAGGACGGGCCGACGGTTGTCGAAATCCCCGCCGGGTCTGGTCCCGGCACGGTCAACGATGCCTATTTTCGCTTCGTGACCGACATGGGCGGGCCGGGCCCCGACCGCGGCAAGGGCGGCAAGTATCTGATCCTGCCGCCCGACTACCAGGGAGATCTCAATCCGCCGGTCGGCGGCATGGAGGCGAAGGTCGACGGCGAGAAGTACTTCGTCTCGAAGTCGACCAGCTATGTGAATTGGCTGATCCTGCGTGGCTTTCTGGTCGATGGAAAGCCCGACGCGGCAGTCGCTTCCTTCAAGAGCGGGCTCAAGGTCTATCCGCTCAGCAAGCGTGATAACCCGCCGGAAATGGAGTTCATCAGCGGATCGCGTAAATCCTGGAATACCATTCATGCCAACAATTACGCGTTCTACGAAGAGCTCCACACGGTCATCAATCGGGAACCGACGTCTATGCTCGATCCCGAGTTGCTGGGTCTGTTTGCCTCGATCGGCATTGAAAAGGGCAAGCCCTTCGCCCCGGATGCGCGGATGAAGAAACTGTTGACCGAAGCCGTCGCTGTCGGCAACGCAACCGCCCGCGCGCTGATTTTCCGACCCCGTTTTGACGGTTTCCATCTCTACCCGAACAGCGCATGGGGCGCGGCCTTCGTTGGGGGAAGCTATGAATGGCTTCGGGACGGCGGCAAGGGTGGCCGTTATCTCGACGCCAGAACCCTGTTCTTCTACCAGGCGACGGTCAACACCCCTGCCATGGTGGAGAAAATGATCGGCGCTGGTTCCCAGTATGCATATGCTGCGACCGACCAGAACGGCGACTATCTCGATGGCGCCAAGACCTACAAGCTTCGCATTCCCGCCAATCCACCGGCCAAGGATTTCTGGTCCGTCGTGGTCTACGATCCGCAGACGCGCTCGGAACTCCAAACCGGCCAGACCTTCCCCAGCAAAAACAACAAGCGGGACAAGCTGATCGAGAATGCCGACGGCTCGGTCGAGCTCTATTTCGGTCCGAAGGCACCCGAAGGCAAGGAGGCAAACTGGATTCAAACCGTCGCCGGCAAGGGATGGTACACGCTTCTGCGGCTTTATGGACCACTCGAGCCCTGGTTCGATAAGACCTGGCGACCGGGCGAGTTCGAACCGATCGATTAACATCTGCAGTCGGGACCCGAGAGATAAGTCGCTTAGACCGGGCGTGGCGTCAAATGATAAGTTCGTCGCCTGCTTCCCTTGTAGGTAGGATTTACATGAAGAGGAGTAGCGGTCGGTCGGCGAACTCCTTGATGCGGCCATTGAGGGGATCGTTGGTGCAATTTCAGTCTGCTCACGACCGGAACGCCAAAGCCGGCGCATTCTCCTGGTCGCTTTCGACATGCGTCCTCTTGGGTTTGACGCTGCTCGCGGCTTGTGCGAGCCGCCCGACCGGCGTGCTTGAACCTGTGGGAGCCAGTCCGTCGGCCACCCAAGTGGAGATGCTGGTCACCACGACTCGAGGTCGCTCGGAAAACCCCGGAGAGATGTTCAGCGGCGAACGTGCACTCAACCCGACATTCGCTGACATCACCGTTTCAATACCGCCTGACTCCGCGCGCAAGGCAGGCGAGGTTGCCTGGCCGCGCAAGCTTCCGCCAGATCCAGCAACCGATTTTGCAGCGCTCAAGGCTGACGAAATCGACCGCGAAACGGCTGAAAAGTGGTTGAACAGCCATGTGCGCAAAAGCCCGGACGGCAGTGTTCTAGTTTTCATTCACGGCTTTAATAACCACTTCGAGGACGCCGTCTTCCGTTTTGCGCAGATCGTGCACGATTCCGGCGCACGTAGCGTGCCGGTGCTCGCCACATGGCCGTCGCGCGGAAGCCTGCTGGCCTATGGTTACGATCGCGAAAGCACCAACTATACACGCAACGCGGTCGAGCGGCTGTTCCAGTACCTGGCGGCCGACCCTCAGGTCAAGGAAGTGTCTGTTCTCGCCCATTCCATGGGCAACTGGCTGGCACTGGAATCGTTGCGGCAAATGGCGATCCGCAACGATGGGCTGCCGGCCAAGTTCAAGAATGTCATGTTGGCGGCGCCTGACGTAGACGTCGATGTATTCCGTTCGCAGATCGCCGATATGGGCCAGCAACGGCCGCGCTTTACGCTGTTCGTCTCTCGTGACGATCGTGCGCTCGCCGTTTCGCGCCGCGTGTGGGGAAACGTCTCGCGCTTGGGCGCAATAGACCCGGAACAATCGCCCTACAAGGAAGAACTGGCGGTGAATGAAATCACCGTCGTCGATCTGACCCAACTCAAGGAAGGTGACAGCCTCCACCATACAAAGTTCGCAGAGTCGCCTGAAATCGTACAACTCATCGGCCGCCGGCTGTCGAGCGGTCAAACCTTGACCGACAGCCGGTTGGGGCTTGGCGACCATATTGTGGCGGCCACTGCTGGGGCCGCGCACTCGGTCGGCACAGCTGCGGGCCTGGTCGTTGCCGCCCCGGCGGCGATTGTCGATCAAAACACACGGCAAAATTATGTTCATCACGTGGAGGCGCTCGTCGGACCATCCGGCAACGCCAATTCGAACACCGCCGGCAATGCCTGCAGGGAGCCGAGATCAGGAACCTGCAGCCGATAGCCAATCGCTCCGAGTACACAGGACCAAGCCGCGGGCCGCCATTGGCTGAACGGAATGCCTACAACAGCGATTGCTCGCCACAGCGAGCATTACAGGGAGACATCATGAGGATTCGCATCGTTCGTACTGTAGCGGCAATCGGAACTTGCCTTGTTGCGGGTACGGCGCAGGCCACCGACATCTATTCCCCGATGACGCCGGAAGTGCAGCAGAAGACCACCGAAGGCGGATGGACATTTTCCTTTGCCCCATATTTCTGGGCGGCCGGTTTGTCGGGTGACCTTGAGCAGTTCGGGCTGCCCGCAGTCGATGTCAATGCCAGCTTCCGTGACATCTTCGACCACCTTGAGTTCGGTGCGATGGCGATCGGCGAAGCGCGCAACGGCCCCTACGGCATCTTCGCCGATGCCATGTATACCAAGATTTCGGGGCAGTCGGGCACGCCGAGAGGTGTGCTTGCGACAGACGTCGAACTCACATCGGAGACCTTTGCCGGGCTGCTCGGCGCGGGATACTCCGTCATCGATAACGATACAGCGCGGTTAGACGTGGTCGCCGGCCTGCGCGTATGGTCCGTCGAAAGCGAGCTTTCGTTCCATGGCGGCATTCTCGATGGGCGCAGCAGTAGCGATCAGGCAGCCTGGGTGGACGGTCTGGCGGGTTTCCGCGGCACCTATTCTCTCACACCCGAACTCCACCTGACGGGCTGGGGTCTTGTCGGTGCTGGTGGCGCTGACCTCGATTGGGACGTGGCGGCGGCAATTGGTTATCGGTTCAACAATTCGATATCGGCGATTGCCGGCTACCGCGCATTGGGCGTGGACTACAGCAATGACGGTTTCGTGTTCGACGTCACTCAGCAGGGTCCGATGCTGGGGCTCTCAGTGCGGTTCTAAGCGGAGCCGTTGAAACCCATCGATCCCCTTTCCAAACAAATCGAGCAACCACAGGTCTGAAGGAGACGAAACCTTGAAGATAAGAAATACTATAGCAGCGGCACTGTTCATCGGGCTCGCGTTAGCACACTCGACACGCGCAGAAACACTTAGCTACGCGGACGCCGTCACGAAGCTGGCGCAGGATTGCGGCGGCGACATCAAAAAGCTCTGCCACGGCCTCAATCTCGGCAACGGACGGATCGCCGATTGCCTCCAGAAAAACGCAGCCAAAATCTCACCGGTCTGCGTCGGATCGATCACGACTGTGCTCACCTCGATCAGCCAGCGGGAGCAGGCCCAGGCCGCATACGCGAATGTCTGCAAACACGATATCGCGCAACTCTGTTCAAGCGTAAAAGGTGACGGCTACCGCCTTGCATGCCTCATCAAAGCCGAAAAGCGCGTAGGCAATGCGTGCAATCAGACGATAACCGACGCCGGCTGGAGATAAGCAAATGAGACTTCGTTCCCTACTTCTCACACTCTTGCTCGCCGCATCGAGCCCACTGGGTCTTGCGGCCGCTCAAGAGGTCTCCCAACAACGAATCGTCTCAGGGCTTGGCAAGCTCGTTGGCGCGGCTCCGTTGGTTGACATCGCAATTCTGCGTCAGGAAGCCATAGAGGGCGGCGGAGTGGCGATGGCGTCGCTTCCGAACTGGGGAAAGATCGCCAAGCTCCCGCAAATGGTCGTCGAGATCGACTTCGAGAACGATTCGGTGATGATCAAGCCGGAGTCCTACAGGACTCTGGGCCTGCTCGCCGATGCGCTTCATCATCCGAATCTCTGGGCCTACAAGTTCCTGATTGTCGGGCACTCGAGCTCAACAGGCAGTGACAAGCATAATCTGGAACTCAGCGAAAGACGGGCCGTGGCCATCACGGAAATTCTCTCAACGACATTCGCGGTCGCCCCTGAACGGCTCTATGCCATTGGTGTCGGCGAATACTTCCCGATCGATGGCTCCAAGGGCGATTCAGCGAGCAACAGACGCGTCCAGCTTGTCAATTTGGGTGTCTTCACGACGCCGTAACAAAGCCTCCGGTCGGCAGACGACGCGTGCCCCGCGACCGGCCTGCGCGCTCACCAAAGATGCGCAGGCACCGCGGACCACTACGCTAGACTTGCATGACGTGCCGAGGATTTCATCTCCTCCCAGCGGACCGGATATCCCAGTCAAGCTTCGCACGGACGGGATGCGGTCCTTCGTGAATGAACCAGCGGCCACTGATGGTTGAAGACAAGGAGACGTGTCATGAGAATTACTATTCGCAAAATGGCGATGGCGTCGGCCATGATGATGCTGACGACCGGTGCAGCCCATGCCGACCCGATCGAAGGAGATTTTAGAACCCCGAAGACCGGCGCAACGGCAAAGGTGGCAGCTTGCGGAGCAAACTTGTGCATGACCTATACGAGCGGCGCATTCAAAGGCAAACAGTTCGCCACTTTCAAGCCCACAGGCAACGGACAGTACTCCGGAAAGCTGATCGACTTCACCAATGGCGGCAAGGAATATACCGGCAAGGCCGAGATCGCCGGCAGTGGCATCAAGGTGAGCGGATGCGTCATGGGGGGCCTGATCTGTAAGGACGAAATCTTCAAGAGACTCTAAGTTCAGGTGGAACAGCGAGGTTGAGCGCGCGCGTACACAATCTCCTTGGAGCGAGGGACAGCAAATCCAGGAGCGGGCCGCAATGTAACATGGCTTAGGCGGGGTTGGGTCGGCCGAGAGAACTTTCGACAAAGGACCAACGGACGCAAAGGAAGCGGCGTGTCTCGGGTTCGCAAGTCTCGCGATACGCCGGCGCCCTCCCCTTCCAGACGATACATTATGCGATCCTGGGCGCACAAATCGGAAACAAACACGATACCGTATGCGGTAATCTGGAGCACGATCGGCTCGACGTTCATTCTGATGCAGTTCGGCGCCCCGAAGGAATTGACCGCGTCGTCTCCGCCATGACTAGATGCTGAGATGGACTAGGACAGTGGCTTGCGATCATGTCGAGGGTAGGCGGCGAAGCGCCCGAAGACAGTGAATGACCTGGGAGGCGAACTCGCGGGCCCTATCAGCATCCTCCTCATTGGCCGCGCGATCTCCGATGTCGAGGTAGCACTCTGCCAGGAATTCACCGAGCGGCAGCGCACTTTCGACTGCCTTTTGTGTCGCCCTCTCCGGACGCGAAGTGGTCAAAAACGGGTGTTCCAGCATCGTTTTTGACCTCAGGTCGGCTTCATTTGAACGAGCCAGTAGGTCGTCGCGTCCGCCCACCGTCGATAGTTCTGCCATCGATTTAAGGAGGTTCGACAACTTCCGCTCGAGGAGCGGCAAATCGCCTTTGTCGACCGAGAGTACCTGGCTTCGTTCCTGATGAAATGCACGCCGCCGCTCGCGTCTCAACGTGGCAACGTGACCGAGTTCCTCCCGGGCCATTCGTTCGGCCGCGTCTCTAATGTCTTGCGACCGGGCATGGGCCGAGACGTAAGACCAGAACACGAACGCGCGTTCCTCGTTGCGAACGGCAATCGAGAACGCGCGGTAGGCGCTCAGCATCTCGGGAGCCACTTTCCCCGCTGCCTCGTCGTCGAACAAATGCTCGGGAGGATGTGTGGAGACCGAGCGCGTTTTGTGTCCAAGCGCGTTCTCCCATTCGCCCACTTTTCTCAAGTGCGCCCGCTCCTCGGCGACCAGCGCGTCGAACACTGCCGCAAGCTCGGGACGTCCCATGGCCTTCATCCTGAGACCGAGGGCGACGTATCCGTCTATCGCTTCCTGTTCCATCGCACCAGCAAGCGCCAACAGCTCGTCCAATGATGCCAGTTTCCAAGGATCAGAGGTGTTTGACGACATACCAGCTCACTCCTGTCAGGTCTTCCCCTTGCCCGAATATCCACTGTCAGAGAATCGTAAGTTTTTCCAACGAGGAGTTGTCTTTGATCAAGGTTAGGATACATTCTGATCTTGGGACGCAAAGAAATCCTACGGGCAGCGCAATGAACTTTTCACAAAGAGTTCGGTTGTCATTGTTTGCAAACATGCTCGTGCTTGCAGTGGCGTTCGTCGGACTTTTGTTCGGAACCGCAGCATTGGCAGGACAGCTTCCCACTTTTCTTGAAAGAGTCCAGCCGGGTGAGCTTTTTGAAGGGGCCGACCGCTTCGGAGACACCGTGGGTGAACCACCCATCGCGCCGGTCTATCGGGGTGATGACCTGCTCGGGTACGTTTATCTCAATTCCGATTTTACCAGTTCGGTCGGCTATTCCGGCAAGCCTATCCGCATCGCGGTTGGCATCGATCAATCCGGCATTATCAAGGGCTTCAAGCTCCTCGAACACCACGAGCCGATCGTGCTTGTGGGAATTCCTCAGGCCAAAGTCGTCGCGTCCTTGAACTCGATCATCGGCAAAGACCTTGGAAGGGTCGCATCCGGAGCAGAGCGCCCGCCGGAAGTCGACATCGTCAGCGGGGCGACCGTCACGGTTCTCGTCATGGGCGACAGCGTCATTCGCTCGGCCGTCAGCCTCATCAGGAGCAACCGCTTGGGTGGAGGCCAGTCAGTCGGCGTCCAGCAGGCCCCGGACGTCAAAACACTCGACCTTTCCAAGGATCAGGCGAGCGACTGGCAAACCCTCCTTGGCGACGGCTCCGTCCGGAGCCTTCGGTTGACGATTGGGGAGGTTTCGAAGGCCTTTCAAGAGGCCGGGCATGCGGAAGCGGCTTCCCATCCGGAGTCCGCAAACCCCGAAAACCGTTTCATCGATCTGTACATCGCGCCGGTGAGCGTGCCCGCGATTGGCAAGACGCTCCTGGGCGACGTCGCATATCAGCGCCTCGCCGGCAAACTCAAGCCGGGACAGTCCGCAATCCTTGTGGCGGGAGACGGAGCATACTCCTTCAAAGGTTCCGGCTACGTCCGAGGCGGCATTTTCGACCGCATCGAGTTGCTGCAGGACGGACAAGGGCTGCGGTTTCGCGATCGCGACCATACCAGGATCGCAGCGCTCGTGCCGTCGGACGCTCCCCGCCTGCGGGAGATCGCTTTGTTCGAAGTGCCGCTGGAATTCGCCTTTGACGCGACTGAGCCGTGGGAACTGGAACTGCTCGTGCAGCGTAGCAGCACGGGTGCTCGAGACAAATCGGTTATCCCGTTTACGATCGGATACTCGCTTCCCCCCAGTTACTACACCGTCACCAAGGCCGAGGTACCGACGACGCCGGCCCAGACACCGCAGGTGGCGCCCTCCCAGGCTAGCGATCCGAAGTTGACGCCTGACGAAATACCGTTGTGGCAACGCATGTGGGAGATGAACAGCATCTCAATCGCAGTCACAGTCGCAGCTCTCCTTGTCCTGACCGCCATCTTCTTCTTCCAAGACTGGCTCGTCAAAAGGCCGAAATTTTTCGGCTGGCTTCGTACCGGATATCTGGTATTTACGCTCGTCTGGCTCGGTTGGTATGCCAATGCGCAGCTGTCGGTCGTCAACGTCCTCACGTTCACGAACGCGCTGGTCACCAATTTCAGCTGGGAGTTCTTCCTGGCTGCACCGTTGATTTTCATTCTTTGGGCCGCCGTCGCAGCCGGCCTCCTGTTTTGGGGGCGCGGCCCGTTCTGTGGCTGGCTCTGCCCGTTCGGCGCTTTGCAGGAACTGCTGAGCATCGTCGCCAAGCGCCTGAAGGTGCCGCAGGTCACCATCCCCTGGGGACTGCACGAGCGCCTTTGGCCTATCAAATACATTGTCTTCCTCGGGCTTTTCGGCATGTCGTTCTATTCGATGGCCTATGCGGAAATGCTCTCCGAGGTCGAGCCGTTCAAGACCGCGATTATCCTCAAATTCATCCGTGACTGGCCGTTCGTGGTCTTCGCCTTGGCGCTTCTTGCGGCTAGCCTCTTCATCGAGCGATTTTACTGCCGTTACCTCTGCCCGCTGGGGGCGGCACTTGCCATCCCTGGGCGCATCCGCACCTTCGAGTGGTTGAAGCGATGGCCAGAATGCGGCTCTCCCTGCCAGCGTTGCGCGAAAGAGTGCCCGGTACAGGCAATTCATCCGGAAGGCCCGATCAACGTCAACGAGTGCATCTACTGCATGCACTGCCAGGAACTCTACCATGACGACCAGCGCTGTCCGCACATGATCCAGGTGCGGCTCAAGCGCGAAAAATTCATGGCGCTGTCAACGCCCGGATCGAGAGGCGAAAAGACACCGCCGAAGACGCTTGTCACGCATAACGGAGAGCCCGTCACCAACTCGAAATAGGCACGCGGCAAATGTGAGCCGCATCTCAGGAGGCAATACCATGTCGAATGAAGATAAAAACCTGCCCCTTTTCAACCGACGCCAACTACTGGGTACCACCGCCGTGGCCGCGGCCGCAGGAGCGGCTACGGCCACCGGTGCGCTGGGCCTTGCAGGCGGGGCGTCTCCGGCCATGGCCCAGGAGCCGGCGAAGTGGGAGGTCCGCCCCGGCGAGCTCGACGAATACTACACCTTCTTCTCAAGTGGCCAGTCGGGTGAAGTCCGCATCGTCGGCGTTCCCTCGATGCGAGAAATCATGCGCATTCCGGTGTTCAACCGCTGCAGCGCGACGGGATGGGGGCAAACGAATGAGAGCCTGAAGGTCCTCACGGAAAACATGCGACCGGAGACGGTCGAGTTTCTCAAAGATCGCGGCGGCGTCTACCAGAACGGCGACCTTCACCACCCACACCCGTCGTTCACGGACGGCACCTACGACGGCCGTTACCTCTTTGCCAACGACAAATCCAACACACGCGTCTGCCGTATCCGTCTCGACGTCATGAAGTGCGACAAGATCATCGAGCTTCCAAACCAACATACCGTGCACGGGCTGCGCGTCCAGAAGTTCCCCAAGACAGGCTACGTGTTCTGCAACGGCGAAGACGGTGTGCCGATCCCCAATGACGGCAAGGTCCTGGACGATCCAAAGCAGTACCAATCCATTTTCACCGCGGTCGACGGCGAGACAATGAAAGTCGCATGGCAGGTCATGGTCGACGGCAACCTCGACAACGTCGACGCGGACTACCAGGGCAAGTACTGCTATTCGACCTGCTACAACTCGGAGGAGGGAGTAACTCTCGAAGAGATGATGAGCAAGGACATGGACTGGGTCGTCGTGTTCAATCTCAAACGCATCGAAGAAGCGGTCGCCAAGGGCGACTACAAGGAGATCGGCGGCGTTCCCGTCATCGATGGCTCCCACGGCTCGAAGTACACCCGCTACATTCCGGTGCCCAACAGTCCTCACGGTATAAATACGGCCCCGGATGGCATCCACTTCGTCGCCAATGGCAAGCTGTCACCGACGGTCACGGTATTCGACGTGCGCAAGTTCGACGACCTCTTCGACGACAAGATCCAGCCGCGCGACACCGTCGTCGCCGAAACAGAACTTGGGCTTGGTCCGTTGCACACGGCCTACGACGGGAGGGGAAACGCCTATACGACGCTCTTCCTCGACAGCCAGGTGTGCAAGTGGAACATCGAGGATGCCATACGGGCGTTTAAGGGCGAGAAGGTCAATCCGATCCGCCAGAAGCTGGATGTCCATTATCAGCCCGGGCACAACCACTCCTCGATGGGCCAGACCAAGGAGGCCGACGGCAAGTGGCTCATCTCGCTTAACAAGTTCTCGAAAGATCGCTACCTCAACGCCGGCCCGCTGAAGCCGGAGAGCGATCAGCTGATCGACATCTCAGGGGATGAAATGGTGCTCGTCCACGACAACCCGACCTTCGCCGAGCCCCACGACGCAACAATCGTGCACGCGTCCAAGATCAACCCGGTTCACGTGTGGAACCGTGAGGACCCCTTCTTCGCAGACGCCGTCGCTCAAGCCAAAAAAGACAATATCGACCTCATGGTGGACTCCGAGGTGAAGCGCGATGGCGACAAGGTGCGCGTCTATATGACGTCGGCGGCTCCCGCGTTCGGGCTTGAGTCCTTCACCGTCAAGGAGGGCGACGAGGTGACCGTTTACGTCACCAACATCGACGAGGTCGAGGACCTGACTCACGGCTTCTGCATCGTCAATTACGGTATCAACATGGAGATCGGGCCGCAGGCGACGGCGTCAGTGACCTTCAAGGCCTCCAAGCCCGGGGTCTACTGGTACTATTGCACATGGTTCTGCCATGCGATGCACATGGAAATGAAGGGACGCATGATGGTCGAACCGAAGTCGGTATGATGAGGCGCGTGATGATCACAGCGATGGTGGCCTTCTGGGTCGCCATCGCCACCCCCGCCGAGGCCGCGGAGCGGACGGTCACGCCCGTCGATGACCTGGCATCGATCATCGAGGCGGCATCACCGGGGGACCGCATCATATTGCGTCCAGGCAAGTACAAGGGTCCCGTGAAAATCACCAAGTCCGTGACGCTGGAAGGCGAACCCGGCGCTGCGATCATGGGCGACGGAAAAGGCACCGTCGTCACCATCGACGCGGCCGGCGTAACACTCCGTGGTCTTGAAATCAGCGGTTCGGGCACGAACCTCGAAGGCATGGACTCAGGCGTGTTTGCCACCGAGAACGCAACAGGCGCGCTTATCGAACGCAACAGCGTTACCGGGAACCTCTACGGGATCTACGTCCACGGGGCCGCCGATTCCTTGGTCCGCAAAAACACGGTCATCGGCCTGAAGAAGGGCCACATGAGCGAGTTGGGCAACGGGATCGCGGTTTGGAACGCGCCGGGCGCCAAGATCATCGATAACGACGTCAGCTTCGGCCGCGACGGCATCTTCACGATCGCAAGCAAACGCAATGTGTTCAGTGGCAATAAATTCCACGACGTGCGTTTCGCGATCCATTACATGTACACCAACAACAGCGAGATCCGCGGCAACACGTCTATAGGAAACGCCGTCGGCTACGCGCTGATGTTCTCCAACAAGCTGAAAGTCGTCGGCAACGTGTCTGACGGCGACCGCGATCATGGCCTCGTGCTGAATTTCGCCAACGGATCGCAAATAGAGGGGAACACCGTCATTGGGCGGATGCAGCCCCAGAGCCGATGGACAACCGCCGGAAATCGCGACCCCGCTGACAAAATGCCTTCCGATGACAGTCCAACGAGCCCCAACGCCAACCTTTCGGGCGAGCGCTTGGGTCCCGAGAAGTGCGTTTTCATCTACAACGCCAACAAGAACCGGCTGAAGGGCAACAGGTTTGACGGCTGTTCGATCGGCATTCACTTTACGGCCGGCTCGGAGGGTAATTCGATAAGCGGAAACGCCTTCATCAACAACCGCAATCAGGTCAAATACGTGGGAACTCGGTATCTCGATTGGTCGGTGGACGGCCACGGCAATTACTGGAGCGACAATCCGGCGTTTGATCTCGATGGCGACGGGCTCGGTGACAACGCCTATCGTCCAAACGATGTCATGGACAAGGTGATGTGGACCGCTCCCCAGGCCAAGGTGCTGGCCACCAGCCCCGCAGTCCAGGTCATCCGCTGGGCTCAGGCTCAATTCCCGGCCCTTCTACCGGGCGGCGTCGTAGACAGCCATCCCCTGATGGCACCCCCCACCCAAGGGAGGCCGGCGCAATGAATGTCACGACGGTGGCAGTATCCGGGGTCGCCAAGCGCTATGGCAGCGTCGAAGCCGTCAGGGATGTTACGTTCGAGCTCACAGAAGGGGAAACGGTCGCGCTTGTCGGCCACAACGGGGCTGGCAAGACGACACTGATCAAACTCATGCTTGGGCTCATTCGCCCCTCGACGGGCAGCGTGCTCGTTCTCGGCGAGGATCCGGCCAAGGGCGACTTCGAGGTCCGCAGGCGGCTTGGCTACCTGCCGGAAAGCGTTTCCTTCCACATGGCCCTGACGGGGCGCGAAACGCTGGCCTTCTACGCCCGCCTCAAGCGCGTCGAGGTCTCCTCGGTGCCTGAGCTTCTGGAGCAGGTTGGTCTGGCTCCGGATGCCGCCGACCGTCCGGTTCGGACCTATTCAAAGGGGATGCGGCAGAGACTGGGACTGGCGCAGGCACTGCTTGGCCACCCGCGGGTCCTGCTTCTGGACGAACCTACGAGCGGTCTCGATCCGGCTCTTCGTCGGCGATTCTACGACATCCTGGACGGATTGCGCTCCGCTGGAACCACAATCCTTCTTTCGTCACACGCATTGACCGAACTCGAAGGCCGTGCCGATCGCGTGGTGATCGTCAACGAAGGCGTCAAGGTCGCTGATGGATCGCTGGACACATTGCGCGGTTTGGCTCAGCTACCCACGCGCGTGAGTGTCAGGCTTGCCAACGGCAAATCGACCGCTGACTGGAATGCAGGAGGTGGATGGAGGATCACGGGCGTCGATACCGTCGAGACCGAGGTGGCAATGGACGAAAAAGTCGCACTCCTTCGGGAGGTCACAGCCAACCCTGCGGAGGTTGCCGGGCTGCAACTCGTCGAGCCGACATTGGACGACCTCTATGCCCATTTTCTTGGCGGGCGGAAGGCGGCCGAATGAAGAACATTCTTATTATGGCCCGCAAGGAGATCCGGGAAGGCTTGCGCAATCGATGGGTGCTCGGAGCTACCCTTCTCCTTGCAGCATTGGCGCTCACCCTCACCGCACTGGGGAGCGCGCCGACCGGGAATGTCGGGGTCAACCAACTCGACGTTGTCATCGTCAGTCTTTCCAGCCTGACCATCTTTCTCGTGCCGTTGATCGCGCTCCTGCTCTCGCACGACGCGATCGTAGGCGAGATGGAGCGCGGCACCATGCTGCTGCTTCTAAGCTATCCGATTGGACGCAATCAGGTCATTCTCGGCAAGTTCCTCGGCCACATTGCCATCCTCTCGTTTGCGACGCTCTGCGGCTATGGTGCCGCCGCCCTGGCGCTCGCTATCACGGGAGGCAACATCGACACGGGCAGTTGGTGGGCCTTCCTCAACATGCTCGGATCGTCGGTGCTCCTAGGGGCGGTATTCGTCGCGATCGGATACCTCGCCAGTGCGATCGTCAGCGAGCGGAGCACGGCGGGCGGGATAGCTATCGGCATCTGGCTGCTTTTTGTCCTGATTTACGACATGGCGTTGCTCGGCGCACTGGTCGCGGCGGGAGGGCATGCTATCCCGTCAGGCCTGCTGGATGCGGTTTTGCTATTCAATCCAACCGACGCTTACCGGATGCTCAACCTCGGTTCGGGAGAGGCGAGCGCCTTTTCGGGTCTGGGCGGTGTCGCCGAGCATTCCGGGCTTAATGCCGCGATGATGGTCGGCGCACTGGCTGCGTGGACCATCGTGCCGCTAGCGCTCGCCGCGGCAGTATTTTCGAGGAGGGAGCTATGAGACGCGCTTTGGTGGCCGCGGCACTCCTGTCGGCCTTTCTGCTCGCAAGCTGCAAGGAAGAGCAAAAGGCTCCTCCGCCCGCACCGTACGCGCTGACGTCCGAAGCGACAGGCAGATACTGCGGAATGAACGTGCTCGAACACCCAGGACCCAAGGGGCAGATCATTTTGGATGCGCAAGTTCCCGAACCCATCTGGTTTTCGTCCGCTCGCGACGCTTTGGCGTTCACCATGCTGCCGGAGGAGCCGAAGGACATCGCGGCGATTTACGTCTCCGATATGAGCAAGGCGCCAAGCTGGGAGAAGCCCGGAGAAAACAACTGGATTGACGCCCGCAAGGCTTTCTACGTCATCGGCAGCTCTTTGCGGGGCGGCATGGGCGCAGAAGAGGCTGTGCCGTTCGGCACAGAGGAAGCGGCGCAACAATTTTCCGTCAAGAACGGCGGGCGCGTCGTCCCGTTCGGCGAGGTCCCGCAGGACTACGTGCTGGGTGCAGGCGGTGTCGACGCCACGACAACCAGCCCCGACGCCGAGGAAAGTGTGGAAGGGCACAACCATGGCTAAAGGATATACTCGACGCCGCGCCATCGCGATTTTCGCCGCAGCTGCCGGTTTGCCCCTCCTGACTGCCGCAAAGGCAGCATCAAGCACCGTCACCTGGAAGGGACAGGCTCTCGGCGCGCCAGCGACACTGATCCTCAATCATGAAGACCGCGCGCGAGCCGAACGATTGATCGACACAGTCGTCGCCGAGGTCACAAGACTGGAACGCGTGTTCAGCCTCTATCGTGACGATACAGCGCTTTCCGAGTTGAACCGCGTCGGCGCTCTGGTCGCTCCCCCGCAAGACCTTGTGGCCCTGCTTGGCTCCTGCCAAGAATTTTGGAACATGAGTGACGGCGGGTTCGATCCCACTATACAGCCGCTGTGGTTGCTATACCGAGACCACTTCACGCGGCCCGAGGCGGCCCCATCCGGCCCTTCAGCCGAAAAGATCAGGGACACGCTCGACGCCGTTGGCTTCGAAGGGATCAGGTTCGATCGGGATCGCATCGTCCTGACTCGACCGAAGATGGCACTGACCTTGAATGGCATCGCCCAAGGCTACGTCACGGACAGGATCGTGGACTTGCTGCGAGACGCCGGGGTAACTAGCAGTCTCGTGAACATGGGGGAAAATCGCGCTGTAGGCTCGAGGTTGGATGGAACGCCCTGGCGGATCGGCCTAGCAGAGCGACAGGACGACGCGTTTCCCGACGTCGTTCTCGACGTGATCGACAAGGCTGTCGCGACCTCCAGTGGCATGGGTTTCCACTTCGACGAGGCACAGCGTTTCAGCCATATCCTTGATCCGCGCACCGGAGGAGCAGCTGCATTGTACAGGCGTGTGACCGTCATCGCCGATGATGCGACCACCGCCGATGCTCTGTCGACGGCATTCAGCTTGATGGATGAGACCAGTATCCGATCCACGTTAGACCGCAGATCAGGCGTACTGGTTGATCTTGTCCGGGCGGACGGCGGCCATCGCCGTTTCGAAACACGAGCCTGAGGACGCACAACGCGGATGCTCGCATTTTCCATAGCGCAATCACACCAATCTCAACGGAGTACTTGACCATGCACCTTCTGAAAAATCTGGCTGCGGCAACTTTGCTCACAATGATCGCAGTTCCGGCCGCAGCTGCGGACTTCGAGGTTCATATGATGAACAAGGGCCCTGACGGGGTGATGGTATTCGAGCCTGCGCTGACGAAGGTGCAGCCAGGTGACACGATCACCTTCCTTCCCACCGACAAGGGTCACAACGCTGAAACGATGAAGGGTTTGATCCCGGAAGGAGCCGAAGCCTTCAAGAGCAAGATCAACGACACTTTGAAACAGACGTTCACGGTGCCAGGAGCCTATGTGATCAAGTGCACGCCGCATTTTTCGATGGGCATGGTTGCCGTCGTCGTGGTTGGGGACTCTCCGGCGAACCTCGATTCGATCAAGTCTGCGAAACTCCCGAAGAAGGCCCGCGAACGGGTCGACAAGGCGCTTTCGCAACTCTAGGCTTGCTCCAAGAGAAAACCGGCGGGCGACGAGATCGCAAAGCTCGCCGGCTTCTCCCGCACGATCGGCCGCATTGGCGTCATGGCTTCGCCGCCCTACCGGCTCGCTCTTGCTTTTGAAGCCCGGCGATCAACAGTCGCCGAGTTTCCTCCATTGCCTGCCGGCGCGAGACCTGAACAATGACGACCGGCGTATCGACTATTTCAGAACTCGATGGGGTGCCTCACGTTCGGCTGCCACCGGCCGTTCAGTTTGCCGAGTCTGTCTGTGGCCGCCGCGCCCTCCTGGCTTTCCACTGGCCACAAGCAACCAGGGTGCAATAGCCCCGTCAGACCACTCTAATCAACGCCTCTATCGCATCCTTCCAAGATAGGGCCGCCGTTCCAATTCAGCGGATTTCTGGGATTGCCTGAGTCGGAGAAGGTCCTTGCGGGTGACAAGGCCGACCAAGGTGCCGGATAGCGGATCCGTGATGGGTATCCTCGCAGCATCGGTCGCAATCATGATGTCCGCGATGTGACCAACAGTGTCGTCGGGATGCCCGATCGGGATCGAGGTGTCCGATACCTTGTCTGCCAGCATGTCGGCCCCAATGTCCGGACCTCGCTGCCACCGAAGCGCATCTGAACGCGAAACCATACCGACAAGCGCGCCGGCCCCGTCAACGACCGGATAGGTCCGGTGTGCCTCATCCGCCGCGGCGAAATGCGCACACACCTCCGCCACCGACATCGTCGCCGGCAAGGTGTCGACTGTGCTGACCATAATGTCGCGAGCCCGGGCGAACTCAAAAGGGTCGACACCGTATTCACGGCTGATGTGCTGTCCTCTCCGCGCAATCTTCTCCGTCAGGATCGAGCGCCTCAGCAGGAGCACAGTCACGGCGTAGGCGGCAATCGTGGCGGCCAGCAAGGGTATGAGCGTGCTGAGATCGCCGGTGATCTCGATCGCGAAAAACGTTCCGGTCAACGGCGCGCGCATCGTGCCACCCATCATCGCCGCCATGCCGAGAAGCGCCCAGAATCCCGGATCTCCGGGAAGCATCAAGCCCGTCAGCCATCCTAGTGCGCCTCCGAGGATCAGCAACGGCGCCAGCACACCGCCCGATGTGCCCGACGAGAGAGCGATGAGCCAGATCGTGGCCTTGACCAAGAGAATGGCGATGACCGTCGATGTTGGCCAGCTGTTTTCGAGCAGCCCCTCGATCACGTCGTAACCGACACCGAGAGCATGTGGCTCGACTAGGCCACCGAGCCCAACGGCAAGACCTCCGAGCGCCGGCCACCACATCCAGTGGATCGGCAGGCGCTCGAACAGATCCTCGATCTTGTAGAGCAGTGTCGTCAGCAGACCCGATTGAAGGCCGGCAACAATCCCCACTCCGGCGCAAAGCAGAATCCCCCACCAGGGAAGGTCGGCCCGGAAGGGCGTTGGAAAAAGCGGTCCCGTGCCGAACAGCAGCGGTCGCCAGGAGATGGCAACGCAGGCTGAGACTGCCACGGGAATGAAGCTGCGGGGCTTCCATTCAAACAGGAGGAGTTCGACCGCAAGCATGACGGCTGCGACAGGTGAGCCGAAGATTGTCGTCATGCCGGCCGCCGCCCCTGCGACCAACAAGGTCTTTCGCTCTGCCGCACTCAAATGGAAAAACTGGGCAAAAAGCGAACCAATCGCGCCACCGGTCATGATGATCGGCCCCTCGGCCCCGAACGGGCCTCCCGTGCCGATCGAAAGCGCCGACGACAGCGGTTTCAACACGGCAACCTTCGCTGACATGCGACTGCCGCCGATAACGATGGCTTCTATCGCTTCGGGGATACCATGCCCGCGGATCTTCTCCGATCCGAAACGCGCCATCAGGCCAATGACGAGCCCTCCAACCACCGGGATCAAGGCCATCCAGGGCGAGAAGATCACGTCGGCTATCCGCGCTTCCCCGATGCTCACCCGCCCAAACCAGACGATGTTGGTGACGAGAGCAATCAGATTGACGAGGAACCAGGCCGCGAACGCGCCACCGGTTGCGACGATTATCGCCATTCCGATCAACAGGAGCACGCGCCGGTCGGTGGTGAAATCACCAGCTTCGCGGCGAGCAAGGCCGCCCATGAAATCGTGCTGGTGCGGACGGGAAGGTTTTGACGACATCGGGAAACCTGTGTGGCGGCTGAACAGAGGGTGCGATCGCCCGCAGCGCACATATATCGCAATACGATATAAATCAAGTCGGTGTTGGCAGCTCGTCCCGCGAGCGCTATGCACATAGCCCGTGAAACACTCCTGGTGCCAAAGTCTGTGACCAAGAAACAAGACGCACTCACCGATGCCGACTACGAGGCGCTTGCCAACCTGCGCTACGCCCTGCGGCGTTTTACGGATTTTTCGACGTCGGCAGCACAGCACGAGGGGCTCCCAAGTCAGCAACATCAGGCCCTGCTGGCCATCAAAGGCCATCGCGGCGAAGCTCCCATGACGGTCGGAGACTTGTCCGAGCGCCTGGTCGTTGCCCGGCACACCGCTTCCGAACTCGTCGAGCGGCTCGTGGGGGCCGGCTATGTCACGCGTGAGCTCGATCCGCATGACAGGCGCCGCCAGACGCTTGCGCTTACTGCGAAGGCGGAAGACATCCTTACGCGATTGAGCGCCATTCATCTGACCGAGATCCGGGAGATGGCCCCGCGCTTGATAGAGCTGCTTAACGATCTCCAGATTAAAGGCCCACTCTGAGAGCCTTTATCAACTGCGTGCGCGCAATTGCTCATCCCGGCCCAGTTCCTGCTTTGAACTATTCCGCCTTCGTCACCCGGAGAAGCGGGAGTAAACCGACGCTTTATTTATGTCGCATTACGACATATATTGCAACGTGCGGGATTGTCGGAGTGCCCGATTGATCTCTTCCCGCCAAATGAGGAGCAGTGTAAGCGACAAGCCGGGGCCGTTCAGGCGGCGTAGGTGATGGCCTGGGGTCTGATAGCTCGCTCGACAATGTTGGAGTCGAGCTCGACACGGCCGTCGGTCAGGAAGCGCTCGAATATGTCGCGACGCGATATGGCATACCAGAGAGCTTCGGCGAGTTTGGATTTTCCCGACACCCGCGGCAAAGTTGCTGCCAGAGTGTAAAGAGGTCACGGACTGGAGTTGCGGTCTCCAAAGTCCCCGATCATTGTACTCTCCGGTTGGCCGACTTTTTTACTCTTCCGCGGCCGGCAAACAACAGATGACGCTAACACTAGCGTTGGCAGATGGTTAAATGCAAGTGCTTGTTATTCCTGTATAAAACTGGCGCACCGAACAGGATAAAATTGGGAGCAGATACAGCATTGTAGTAGCTATATAATTTTCTGATGCAGTCAAAAACCAAGATGCGCAAATTCCTACGTCCTGATCGGGACAATGCCGCCTGCCGCCATCTCGGCGGCCTTAATCGGCTTCAGTCGTTCGATATGCGGCTGCATTCGCTTCATGACCCGTACCAACGGATCGCCTTCAAGCCACATAGGTCCAGGAGCAACGCCCGCTGTCTTACTGTGATGGTCAAACCACGCGATCAACTCGGGTGTCGGGTTCGAATGAAACATGATACGGATGAGTGTGTCGCGGTCAGCGGAGTAGCCACCAAGCGCGTATATATCGCTGCTGTTGAGACTATCGATCTCCAATACAACCTTGGATTGTGTTCCGCCGTAGCGCCCGGCTCCATCGGCACACCCCGTGATGAAGCCCCTCTCGCGATCTAAGGCGATTAAAAAATCGTCGGACCGATACAAGGTGTCGAGGTTTAGGATGATGCTGCCGGCGGGCGGTTTGAGCGCAACGATGACGCCCTGCCATCCTTCAGGTGGCACGCCACCTTTGAATGTTTTGGCAATTGCCGGAGAGAGGGTCCAAGCTGACATCATTTCAGGAAGGTTGCGCTCGGCGATTAGATCCCAGACGGATCCCTTTTCCAGTGCGATCTGGCGATAAGTTACCAGGTTACACTGACGAAACCGCTCGTCGATCTCCGCGGACAACTCTTTCAGACGCTGTCGTTTTGCATTTAATCGTGAGACACCGCATGCAATAATTTCAACAAGATAGCGCGGCACTTAAATTGAGATTGGGCATTTAATTTGAGATTCTGGCTTCGATGTTGGCACTTAACGTGAGATTGGCCGCCGAGGAAAACATGGCTGCCTGCGGCCAAGCTTCATCAGAAAATGCCAAATATCACAAACGGTATGGCCGGGCCGCAAGGCGTCAAGTGCCAAAACTCGCACGGAAAAATCTCAAATTAAGTGCGATCACCTGCCGGAACGGGCGCATTCTTACGGTTAAATGCCAAACGACAGGGAGAGAACACACCAACGCCTTTCCATTCGATATCAAGGATACCTCTCGTTTTGTCCGACAGATAGAGGCGCCTGAGCTGCTCGTCATACTCAGGTCCAAGGAACGCAAGAGGCGCAATCAAGGCTCCGGTGCTCACGCCCGTCATTACTGCGAAATTTGGACGGGTTCCAAGTTCGCTCCATGCGGACAGGATTCCAACTGCAAAGGCTCCCCCGGAACCGCCGCCTGAGATGGCAAGCATAGTAGGCCTTCCATTCACGACGACCGGCCTCCAGGGGTCATGTTCTAAAGCCGTTGGCCGCGGATCATCAACGTGAGCCCTGATGTTCTCAAATCGCCTCGGACGAACTATACATCGGACGTTCCGGTGTCGTGCATCCGCTTAAAACCGTTAAGAGGATCGACACGAGTGCGGCGTGAAAAGGCATTCTATAATTCGCTCGAATTGACAGCTTCATCCAGTCACTCCGTGGGAGAGGGGCAGCCACCGTTTGCCGGCGGCGCGGAGGAAGGATCTTCTGAGGCAGATCGAGCTCAGCCTACGATTTCGGTGTTTCCGGATCTGTTGCGGGAAGTTTTACAGCCGCCAACATGGCGCCTATGGCCGCCACACCCATCGCCAGACCGATCCACACGCCGTAGAGCTTTTGGCCGAGAATCAGACCGCCGATCAGAGGCGATGCAATGTCCGTGAACGCTCCGAGCGATTGGGCGGATCCCATGACGACCCCTTGACGGTTTCCCGGCACATGAACGGACAAGGCCGCAAGATATGTTGGCTTGGCCATGGCATCGCCTGTGCTCACGCAAAGGACCGCCAATGCCAGAAGAGGCACCGTGGTCGCCAGGCTGGCCACCAAAAATCCCGTGCAGACCAGGCCGAATATCAAAAGGATCAGGTGGCGTTCGGAGAGCCCCCGGCTGAGCCAACCCAATACAACGAGCTGGACCAAGATATTGATCACTCCATCAGCCGCGACGATGATGCTGAGGTGCTGGGGGCCGAAAGGCTCCCCATTCCAGATGAACGTCTCCGCGAGGAAGACCGGCACTTGCGAGCTATAGATGCCGTAGGCAAGAAAATGGCATAACATCACAAGAACAAGGATGCGAACAACCGGCGAGGAAAAGACACGAAACGAGATTTTCTCGCGTTGATATTTTGTGGTCTGAGGAGATGCTGCTTGATCTCGCTTGAGCGCAAACAGTGTCAGCCCAACAGCGCCGATCGAGAGGAAAAGGGCTGCGAAGATTGGCGTTGTCAGCGAAGTGTCAGAGAGAAACCCTGACAAGCCGGCCCCGCTAATACCGCCCAAACCTACGCCACCGGTCAGGATACTAAGGGCCTGCCTCCGATCCTCAGGTGTCGTGTGGTCAGCGACGTAACCTGCGGCAGCGGAGAAATTGCCGCCTGTCAGTCCAAAGAGAGCGCGCGCTACAATTACGACGAACACATTTGGCGCAATCGCGAGGAGAAGGAGACTCGCGGCTGCCATAAGTTGGCTCGCAAGAAGAATGCGTTTCCTCCCAAACCTATCTGACAGCTGACCGAGGGTGGGTGCGGCAACAAACTGGATGAAAGCTTCCGTCGCAAGGACAAGGCCGAAGATGAACGGGCTTGCCCCCAAGTCCCGCAGGTAGAACGGCAAGACAGGCAGGACCGACGCCATTCCAGCAGCATAGATGCAAACGATCAGAAAGAGTGGTGCCAAGGTTTGCCAGTTCCGGCGCATCTTGGAAGCGGTTTTCGAATATATGGTGTCGCTCATCCCCACGTCGCCCCCTGAGTAAGGTCGAAAACAGTACGCGATGTACTGTCGTCCTTAGGCCATGCCTTGTCGAAATCCGCGAACGGGACCTTTCTAAAATTGATGTCCAGATTGCCTGGGATCGTGGCACGCAGCACCTCGCCGGTGATTTCAACGAGCCTTTGCACGGATACGCTGCCAATTCCGCAGCCCATTAGCTCGATCGCTGACGCTCTCAACAAAGCACCCGGCAAAGGAATCTCAACACTAGAGACGGACCCCACCTGAACAAAACGCACCGGCGGCCGGTCGCGGCCAGCCTTTGCAGCGGCGGTCAAGAGGCACACGGCGCTCTTTCCCCAGAGATAGTCGATAACGATATCGATGCCTTGTTCAAATTCGTCCACCAATCGGCGTTCGAGCGCTTCCGGTTCTGCCGCGAGCTGGATGGTCGTGACGGCGCCGCTCTGCTTGAGTTCGCCAAGCGCAATCGGATTTCTACCGGTTGCCACAATCTTGCCGGCGCCAAGCCATTTCGCGATCTGCACTGCGAGGCGTCCGGCTGTCCCGGTCGCTCCGTTGATCAATACCGTTTCACCCGGCTGCAAACGGGCCCGTTCTGTCAGCGCCGCCCAAGATGACGCTCCCGGATTGGCAACGGCAGCGGCAGTGAAATCGTCGAGGTCGTCTGGAAGGGGAACACAAAAGCGAGGTGCTGCGACCACGTACTCAGCCATGCTCCCAAACGGCGGTCGGGGAAGACCAAAGTACACACGACGCCCGTCATCGAGCTTGCCAACGCCGTCGATTCCTACGACGAAGGGAAACACCTCGTTCGCGCTGTAGTGGGCACCCGAAACACGCGCCTTGGCGACATGGCTGATCGCGGCTGCGGTGACTTTGATCCAGTTCTCTCCAAAGAGAGGGGCAGGTGGGGAGACCTCACCCAAAACGGGTTCCCTTCCCATCGCCGCGACGATTGCCGCCTTCATCGGCGTTCCTCCTGCAAAGAGGTGAGGTTCACTCCAGCCAAATAGCTTTCTATGTCCTCGTCTCGATCGGCATCGAAGACGGCGCCAACGTATCCGTCCGGACGGACCAGGACGCACTCTCCCGGCATCAGTGAGTAGGCGTCCTTGAAATGCTCCCACGCGTCGAAAAACTCGCCATCGGACCCGATACGGTGAATGTGCAGTCCCGCACGTGACTTGACCGTCTGCCTTGGGAATTCGTATGCCAGCAAGGTCCAATGAGGTCCCTTCAGCAGATCGAAGACGCGGGTGATCTGTCCTCCGGCTCCGCGCAGGGGTGCATCTGGAGCACGCGTGCCGGCAGGAACAGAAGGCTGCGTTGCCGTGCAATTCAGCGACAGTTCGGAAAAAGGATAGTCGATATCGAGCTGACGGACGTCCCTGCCGCGTTGCATCTCTCCTTGCTTCTGGGCGTCAAGCAGGCGGCTTGCCAGGCCGAGCATGGTGGCTGCGACCGGTCTCCTCTCTGCCTCGTAGCTGTCCAGCAAGCGAACTGGCGCGCCGCGCAACACGGCAGAAAGTTTCCAGCCCAGATTGTAGGCGTCCTGCACACTGGTGTTCAGGCCCTGGCCACCAGTCGGCGGATGGACATGGGCAGCATCGCCGACCAGCAATGCCCGGTCGCTCCGATAACTGTCAGCCAGGCGAGCGTTCATTTCGTAGTCTGAGGCCCAATGGACAGCGCGCACGACGACGTCGCTTTGACCTGTGCGCTCCGAGACAAACTTCGTCAGCCCTGCGGGAGTGAGATCCACGTGCGCGTCTTGCGCGACAGGTCCCTGGATCTGGAACAGATCTGTGCCGGCAAGCGGACCGATCCAAATCTGCAAACTTATGTCGCCGCCTCTGGCGAAGCGGTGAGCGACCTCACGGGAAAGCCCGGAAAGCTCGACGTCGGCAACGACAGCACGCGCATCAAGCGTGCTCCCGGGAAAACCGATCCCAAGAGATCGTCGCACGAAGCTCTTGCCGCCGTCAGCGCCGATCAGCCAGCGTGCCCGAATGATTTCTTCGCGCTCATTATGCGCAACGCGGGCAGTAACACCGTCCTCATCCAGCTCGAACCCCTTCAAATCCCGAGCGAACTCAACCCGGCCACCAAGTTCGGCCAGGCGCGAGCGTAAAATCTGTTCGGTTACAAACTGCGGAACCATAAGCGCCAAATGGTAGGGCTCCGCCGGCGTTGGCTGAATGATCTCGCCCATGTCAGCGTCGCTGTAGCTTCCATCGTCCCGATAGGTCCGTTGGCGTGGATAAAGTCCGCCTGCTGCCACAGCCTTGTCGAGAATGCCGAGGTCTTCGAATATTTCCTGGGTTCTGGGCTGTATTCCCTTGCCGCGCGACCCGTGAAAGGGCGCGCCCAGCCGATCGATCAATCGGAAGGAAACCCCGCGCCGAGCAAGTTCAATGGCGAGTGTTAGGCCGGCCGCACCCGCTCCGCAGATGAGTACATCTGCAGCGAAATCATTTGTCATCTCTGCCTCCATGTGTGTATTATGCACATAAATGGAGAAGGAACCGATGTCAACAAACAATGTGCAAAATACACGCACTTCCGCGATGATGCGCGATCTTCACGGTGCCTTGATCGAGATCGTCAGCGCGATGAACCGCCCCCAGCGCGATGACGAACTCGTGCGTGAAGCAGGGATTACGCTGGACCGCGCGCTGTTTCGCCTCCTGATAGCCATCGAGCGTTTCGGGCCGATCGGCGTTGTTGAGCTGGCTGAGCGCATAGGGTTGGATTACACGACGGTTAGTCGGCAGGTCGGTAAGCTCGATAGCCTGGGTCTCGTCGCTCGCAAGGGAAGCGTTGCCGACCGACGCATTCGCGAAGCGGTCATAACGAAGGAGGGAAAGCATATGACCGACAAACTCGATGCGGCGCGCGAGCGGATGAGCCGATCGATCTTCGCTACATGGGATGAGAAGGATGTTGAAGATCTGGTGCGGCTGATGTCCCGATTTGCCGAAGCGTTCAGACACGATAAGAAGGCATGAAGGTCAAGGATCGCTAATCTATCGGAATTCTTCACCACTCATCACGACTGGTGGAAACGCTACCCAACGTCCAACGGTTAGGCAAACACGCAACGCGACAACGGCGAGCGCGAGAAGCAGGATGCCGACAGTGATGCTCGCGATGCGATGATTTAAAGTACCTTGCCGAGCGTGAAGGGCGCCTGGGTTTTCCCGGCTGAGTCCTTTCCTTCGGTTGCGTAAGGAACATCGTGCGCAGGCATCCGGCAACCTTTAGAAATTCGTGCTTTCTGCATTGGTTTAGCTTTTCGCCAACGCGGAAGAAGGTGCGGAAGAAGGTAAGGTGTGGAAATCCACACTCCCGCCACTGGACGAAGGCCTAGTCAGGATGGCGAAAACACCTGCGAAACCCGCAGTGGGCTATCTCCGGTAGGCAATTCAGTTGTTATTGAGAGCGCGCTAAAATGACATCAAACACGTAACCTCGCCTTGCTCGGAAAGATCAATCTCGCGGAGGCGCGGAACCCGATGCCCTCGCCTTCGTTTGTCGTTCAGCAAGCGAGGCTGCATGACCGACAGCAAGCGTATCATGAATGTCCATGAGATCCCGAGTTTTGTCGCCGAGGTGATTGCGGCGGGTTGCGACATCAACGCCGTGGGCAACGACATGTATGTGCTTGGCGACGTCGACGAGCAGCAAGAAGCCAAAGAGGAATTGAGACGGATCGCCCAACGGTACGGCAACCGCGCATCCCTCAAGTCTGAGATTATCACTTACCTTCGGTCGATTGGACGGTTCGTGGATGTGACCTGGCCCAAAACTCTCCACTAGCGCCGGGACTGGACCCGCAACATCCGCGACCGCGTGTTCACCCGTTTGCATGATTGCCCGACACCACGGCGCGGAATAATTTCTGTGGCCGCAAAGCTGCGCGACGAGGGTCGAGTTAATCACGACAGAGGCTACGGCTTCATAGCGCCGGTCGCAATATGGTGGGACTTCCGCGCGGTCCGGGGAGCGATAAATGGGAACCTATCTGATAACCGGAGCAACCGGTGGCATCGGTGAAGCAATCTGCCGACGAATGGCCCCGCATCATTCTTTGATGCTGGTGGCGCGCAATCAGGCCAAACTCGATGCCTTAGCTGGGGATCTTGGTGGAACGCACCGGGCATGGGCGACCGACATAGGTGAGGATCGCGCCATCGATGCTTTCGCAGCGAGAATGGAAAGCGAGCATGTCAATCTGGATGGGGTGGTACTCATGCCACCGCAACCGCATGCTGATGACGATCCAATGCCCGCCCCTGACGTCTGGCGACACTTGTTTCAGGTAAGCTTCATCGGCCCGCTGGGGTTGCTGAAAGCCGCGATCGCACGCATGAACCCGGACCCCGCCCGGGGCCGGCGAGCCAAGATCGTCATCATCTCCGGCATCTCGTCAGCGCAAGTCCTGGGCCACTACGCAACGGCCAACGTCATCAGAACCGCTTGGATCGGCGAAGCCAAAACGCTCGCCTTCGCGCTTGGAAGCCGAGGTATTCACGTCAACACCCTGTCCCTCGGCGGTACACTTTCGCCGTGGTACCGAGACAAACTCGAAACGAAGGCGCAGAAGAACGGCATTTCCTTTGAGGCGCAGCTCGCCATCGAGACGGACAATGTTCCACTCCGCAAATATGGCGAGCCAGCCGAGGTTGCGATCGTGGTCGAGGGATTGCTTTCGCAGTTTTCGGATCACATGACAGGCTTGAACATCCTGCACGATGGCGGTTTTACTCGCGCCTATTAAGGGCGTGGCGCCGCCGACCTTGACACCCTGGCCGACCGGCACTTGAGTCACGAAAGCGCAAGACTGGTTCCCCAACCCGACCGTCATCAGGTCCATCATCCGGACTGAAACAACATTCCAATCGCCGTTTCGGCAAGGCAGAGGTTCGGCTTTCCATGTGACAGCAGCATTGTCTGGATGATAAACGTCAGTTCGAGTGCAACTGGGAATCGCGGAAGAAGACATAATGCTCACTGGTCGGGCCGGCTTCATGCGCACCATTTCGGATTGCGTGCTCCACAGAAATTCGTCACCCGTCAAAGCGTACGGATTTGCCGCCACCGCGGTCTTGATTGCCTTTGTCCTTCGCTATTTCCTAATGGGTGTTCTAGATGATCGGGCAATCTACATTCTTTTCGTGCCCCCCGTCCTCCTTGCAGCCGCAATCGGGGGCATCGGTCCCGGGATCCTTGCTGTCATCGCTTCCATCGGTTCGGCAGCCTATCTTCGGTCACTTACTCCTGGCGGGGTACAGATACCGGAATTGGTCGTGTTCACCACCGTGGGGGTCGCAATTTCCTTCTTGGGAGAAATGCTCCGACGCGCTCAACATGAGTTAACAACCGCTGACGAAGCCTTGCGTACTAGAGAGGCGCATCTCCGGTCGATCCTGGACACTGTTCTCGACGCCACCATCGTCAGCGAGCAGGACGGCACGATCGTATCGTTCAACGCTGCGGCCATCAGACAGTTTGGCTACCGCGAAGATGAGGTGATCGGCCAAAATCTGCGGATGCTGATGCCGCAACCCTATCGCAAGGAACACGACGGCTATCTCGAGCGGTACCTCTCGACCGGTGAAAAACGTATTATCGGAACCGACCGTGTGGTCGTCGGTCAACGAAAGGACGGGTCGACCTTTCCCATGAAACTTGCCGTCGGGGAGATGAGATCCGGTGGTCGAAGGTTTTTCACAGGTTTTATACGCGACCTGACTGAGCGCGAAGAATCGGCCGCTCGTCTGCAAGAGGTTCAGACGGAGTTGGCTCGCCTCGCCCGTCTCAACGAAATGGGCGAAATGGCCTCGACGCTCGCCCACGAATTGAACCAGCCACTCTCCGCTATAGCCAATTATGTCCACGGTTGCGGGCGGCTGCTTCAGCAAGCCGAAAGTCCGCGCGACATCCAGATACGGGATGCGCTGAAGGAAGCCGGCGAACAGAGCCTGCGTGCGGGACAAATCATCAAACACTTGCGGGAATTCGTCACCAAGGGAGAGACGGATAAGTCTCCCCACAACCTGCGGCAACTGGTCGAAGAAGCCGGCGCGCTTGCTTTGGTCGGGTCGCGTGAGAAAGGCGTGCGAACGGTCTTCGATTTCGAATCAGGCGCAGACCAGGTCCTGGTCGACCGAATCCAGATACAGCAGGTGCTGACAAACCTTATGCGCAACGCCGTAGAGGCGATGAAAAATACGCCCAAGAAGGAACTTTTGGTCACCATTCGGCGCTTGGGCACTACAGAGGTCATGATTGCGGTCGAAGACTCCGGCGCTGGCATACCTGAGGAAATTGCCGCCAACTTGTTTAAGCCGTTCACAACGACCAAGGCTGGTGGCATGGGCATTGGGTTGTCGATCTCCAAGCGCATCGTCGAGGCGCATGGTGGCGATCTAACCGTCTTCAGCGGGAGTTTGGGCGGCGCGCGCTTCAGCTTTACCTTGCCGCAATACAACGAGGAAGAAAATGCCGATTGACGATTTCACCGTGCATATTGTCGATGACGAAGAGGCGGTCAGGAAATCGCTCGCATTTTTGTTGACGATGAACGGACTGGGTGTTCGAGTGCACGAGTCCGCCACTGCGTTCCTCTCCGTTGCTCCAAATCTGCGGCAAGCCGTGCTCATTACCGACATGCGCATGCCGGACCTTAGCGGATTGGACCTCATTCGCCGACTGGTCGCCCTCAAGACAACCATCCCGTCGATCATGATAACTGGCCATGGGGATGTGCCGATGGCGGTCGAAGCGATGAAAGCGGGAGCCGTAGACTTCATTGAAAAGCCCTTTGACGACCACACCATTGTTGAAGCGATCCGACGCGCCTCTGAGCGTTTGAGCGATGCATCGTCGCCAATCGAGAGTGCTGAAGACATTCGGGCGCGCATCAGCACCCTCAGCGACCGCGAGCGTCAGGTTCTAACCGCGGTCGTTGCTGGACAACCGAACAAGGCGATCGCCTTTACGCTCGACATCAGCCCGCGCACCGTTGAAGTTCACCGGGCGAACGTCATGGCGAAGATGCAGGCCCGCAGTCTCCCGGAACTTGTCAGAATGTCTCTCGCAGCGGAAACCGCAGACTAATCGCGCCATCATCTTGATCTGGGACAAAGCCTGGACTTTCAGTCTGTGCGAAGTTTGAGGAATTATCGCTCGAACCCACGGAACTGCAGTGTCCAGCCCGCCACCTGTCGTCACCATTGCGAAAGACGAAGCCTTGCTCCGCTCATTGGTCTTCGCAATGCAGGCGCATGGATACCAGGTCGAGCAGTTCCAGTCATGGCTTGCAGCAAAAGAGCGAAGCTCTGCGGCCGAGATCCTCGTGCTTGACGGATCTCTTCCGGTGACGGACATCGAAGCATGCTTGGCGCTGGCGGCCGGCAAGAGAGTCCTGTTGCTTGCAGATGAAGACATCGACCGGGCGAGGCCTCAGAACATTCTTGTCCTTCACAAACCTCTTTCCGGCCCCGATGTCATCGCGGCCTTGGCCGCACTACGTAGTAATGCGTAGTGGAACGAACGAATTTCGCACGCGGCCATGCTTCGTCATGATCTGACCATCAACAAAGGGTCGGTCCCATGCACGCTTCTACCGCTTCCATCGCCTCCTCCTTCGGCTTTAATGCCGCTGCCAGCCTTGTTGGTCGGTCGTTTGCTCGGCCGCGCCCGGTCGCATTCTACGACGCAGAAACCGAAATCTATGCCCAAGGCGAACTGGCGGGTGCGCTCTATCGGATCGAGTACGGCGCGGTTCGGATTTTCCGTCTCCTCGCCGACGGACGCCGGCAGGTCGTGGCGTTTCACGTTGCCGGAGAAACCTTCGGCTTCGAAGCGAGGGCCATGCGTAGCTTCTTTGCTGAAAGCATCGTGCCCACGGGTTTGACCACCGTCGCCATCGAAGAAACAGGCCATGGTACTCCCGAATTGATGGCGCTGGCGCTGGAGAGCATGGTGCGGGCGCAGGAACATCTTCTGGTCGTCGGAAAACAGAACGCGCTTGAAAAAGTGGCCGTCTTCCTCGTTGACCTTTTCGAACGTCAAGGCGCAAACGGCACGATCGACCTGCCAATGACCCGAACAGATATCGGCGACTATCTCGGTATGACAATCGAAACGGTTTCACGGAGCTTTTCGAAGCTGCGCGCTATGGGAATCATCCGGCTCGAGAGCACGCGTTGCGTAAAAGTCTTGAACCTCACGGCGCTCCGTCGCATGGGCGAATAGACAAGATGACGCATCGCCGCGACGATGGGCCCCGATTGGGTAGCAAGCCTAGCAAGGTCGTGACGCCCGCATTATCCTTGGACCTCGCTACCGCATAAGAGCCGCGGCGCTGGTTGCCGTCGCCGTCCAATCCGACGATTCTCTGCACAGGATGGACGGCTTAGATGGCTACACCCGCCACCTCACGAGGCTGGAAGATGAGGGATTCGTCTGTTAGCCCTTTACGGGCTCGTCCGGTTCCTCGGTTTCTCTCTCGACGAAGTTGTCGCTTACACAAACGACCGCTCATCAGCGACGATACGACTTACCCTTTCTCAGCGCGAGCATCGTCATCACGTCCGCCTGCAAATCCAGGCAGATCTGACGATACTCATCTATCAAGTGCTCACGCCTCGTCATCTCTCGCTCGAGCTTGTCGAGTGTCGTCGATGCCAATGCGTAGGCCTCGAAAAGCTCACAGATGCGTTCGTCCATCGCGCCCCGCAACTGCTCGCGATGGCGTGGCGCGACGTCCGGCAAACATCATTGCTTATTACGTGCGGAAGGGAAGTACGTAACAGTTAAGACTTGCGATGGCATCTGCCGGTAATGTCACGTTGTTTGACTGAAGCCTGATGAAACACTTTCCATCGAGTCAGGCGGCGATGCCGGTTATGGCCTTCCACTGGGCCATTGCCCGCATCCGGTGAATTTGGGTGCACAGGGCAGAACGCTTCTGTGATTGCGGGACGAAAAGATTTCTGACCGCCGAAAACACTGATATGAATCGCTGCAAGGCGCCCGCGGATCGGAAACCCTGCATCACCCGCTCTCGTTTTCGCAGCGGCAGGTGTGAATTTTCCGCCCGATTGTTCAGGCCCTCGTGCGATCGGTGTTCGACGCTCGGCATCGCCTCCCCTTGGCCGCTCCATACGAGCGCAGTTTGTCGGTGATGATCCGCTCCGGCGTGAGGCATTGCTTCTTCAGCAGCCTCACCAGCAATCGCTTGGCCGCCTTCGTATCACGACGAGCCTGAACGATTTCGTCGAGAACGTACCCGTCTTGGTCGACCGCTCGCCATAGCCAATGCTTTCGACCCGCGATGGAGATGACCACTTCGTCCAGATGTCAGACATCTTTTCGTGACGGCTTCTTTCTGCGCAGTTGTTTGGCATAGGCCGGCCCGAACTTGCGGCCCCATCGCCGGATCGTTTCATAGGACACGATAATGCCACGCTCCAGCAGCATTTCCTCGACCAGCCGCAGGCTCAACGGGAACCGGAAATACAGCCACACCGCGCGGGCGATGATCTGCGGCGGGAAACGGTGGTTCTTGTAGCTGACGATCGATGAATTCATCACCGACCGATAGCCATCAACCGTTAAGCCGCAAATAACGTGACATCACCGCTTCATGACATCAAGAGCCGCGGATACACCGGCAGCTTTTCCAATCTTGAACGCCTCCTGGCGACCTGGCGCAGCGTCGAGAGGCCGGAAGTGGATAATGGTGATGCGGCGCCGGCTCGGATTGGGCTCGCCGCCAGAACACTTGACAATGCGCCTGTGCGTGATCCGCAAAGCGGTCATTTGATTGCACCGGTTGTCACCGCTACTCTTTGCATCAAGCCGCGCGGCGCGCTTACCATCCAATCAAGCACGGAAAGTGGATGCCCTCAAACACGGATCACAGACGTTTGCTGTTTTGCGCAGCTTCTCCATGCGATTTCGCGGAATATTTCATGGCCGGACTTCGGCGAAACTCGAAGAATGGATCGATGATGCCATTCATTCTGGCCTCATTCTCCCGGCCCGTTTTGCCCGGGTTCCTCGCGGCGATATAGACGCCGTCTGTAACGCCATCTCCTGGAGCAATGGTCAGGCGGGGGTCAGATTAACCGACTGAAGACGATCAAGTGCGCAATGTATGGCCGAGCGGGTTCAGAACTTCTAAGAGCGCGAATGATGCCAATCAAATCGGCCGATCTCCACACAAAGTGAGGCAGACCCCAGTTAAATGCCAAACGACATCCGTTGCTCCGCGAGCCTTTGAAGGCGGAGCATGTGAAGCCGCGCCTTATCGGCCACTGGGGTACGACGCCGAGCCTCAACTTCATCTATGCCCATCTCAACCGCATCATCCGGATGCGCGATGCCGATGTCCTCTATATCGGCGGCCCCGGCCACGGCGGGCCGGGCATTGTGGCCAATACCTATCTGGAAGGTACCTATTCGCAGGTCTATCCCGAGATCGGCGAGGACGAGGCGGGGCTGAAGGCGCTGTTCCGGCAGTTCTCCGTCCCCGGTTGTCGACCCGAGCGGTGGACGCATGACTCTCGGCGACGAGCTGATCTATGACGATTGATGGAAGATCCGCGATCTGCGCGCGTTGAGGCGCGACAAAATCGGCTTTGTCTTCCAGGCGCCTTACCTCATTCCCTTTTTGGACGTGACCGACAATGTCGCCCTGCTTCCCATGCTTGCCGGCCGTGATCCGGATCCACAACGACATGGCTATCAAATTCGGAACGGCGATCATCGTCGTCACGCACGACGAAAAGATCATCCCCACCCTCAGGCGCATCTACCACATCCGCGACGGTTCACCCACGAAGAAGCAGGCGAAGGGCGCGGCTTCGACACAGGCCCGTGAGAACGATTATCTTGCCGCTGCAACTGTGGCGGTGTTTGCTGACCGGAAGCTGACGACAATTCCTGCCGATCGTCAGTAGCCCGTCAGTCCCTCTGTGCATGATTTCCTCCATCAACAACACACAGCCCAGGAGAATAAATCATGAGAAAGACATTGGCAGTGCTTGCACTGCTCGCGGCGCTTCCGGCAACGTCCGCGTTTGCTGGAGAAGTGTGCGACGTTCCGCCTCAGAAGAGGCAATCCTTCGAAGCGCTCGGGAAGCTTGCGGGCGACTTCGGATGGACCATCGACAAGATGAAGATCGACGATGGCTGCTACGAACTTCGTGTCACTGACACCAGCGGAAACGTCCTCAAGGTGAAGATCGATCCCGCAACGCTCGAGGTCGTCGATGGCAGCGTCAAGCGCTTCGGCGATGGCAGCACCATCGGTACGTCGCCGGAGACGGAATTGGACTAGCGATGGTTGCGTTGCGAGTGGGCTTGGCCTCGAAGCTGTCTATCTGTGGGTGACACCGGGCCGCCCGGCGGGCGAGCGATCTTGGTCTTGATCGCAGACCTGCCGGGATCTGGTGATCGCTCAATGGCCGTAGACCGCGTAGTTGGCGAGTGAGGTTCCAAAGGCCGGATGTATCTTGAAACGATCCTTTAATTAGAATAATTCTAAACTGAATATCTCGCTGCGTTTTCCATCACGGAATGAGGTTGCGTCGATGCAGCATCATCCCGCTGCACAGACATCACTGCCCGGAGCACCATTGATGCGCGCCCTTCACAAGGAAAATCATCTAATCCAACGCATAGGCTGGCTTCGGGCGGCTGGACTGGGCCGCCAATGACGGGTTGATCTCGACGTCGAGCCTGATCGTCGGTGTCGCGACGGCGACCAACGCCTCACATGAGATCCTTGTTGCCGGCGTGGCCGGTCTGGTGGCCGGGGCGATGTCGATGGCCGCGGGCGAATATGTGTCCGTCAGCTCGCAGGCCGATACCGAGGAGGCCGACATGGCGCGGGAGCGTCACGAACTGGGGACGCAGCCGGAGGCCGAACTGGCCGAGCTAGCCGCGATCTACGAGCAGCGCGGCGTGGCCCCGGATCTGGCCCGGCAGGTCGCCGAACAGATGATGGCGAAGGATGCCTTCGAAGCCCATGGGCGGGACGAACTCGGATTGGCGAGCCATGTGATGGCAAGACCGGTTCAAGCCGCGCTGACCTCGGCGGTCACGTTTGCGGCGGGCGCCGCTTTGCCGTTGATCGTCGCCCTGCTTGCGCCGGCCGGAACGGCTGCATGGACCGTATCCCTTGCTTGCCTCATCGGTCTTGCCATCCTCGGCGCAATCGGGGCACGGGCGGGCGGCGCCAGCATCTCGAAACCGACCATCCGGGTGGTGTTCTGGGGCGCCGTCGCGATGGCCTCGACCGCATTGATCGGCTCCCTGATCGGCCGGGCGGTGTGACGATGAAACGCGTGTCGTTCGATTTCCAGACCGTCATGTCGGCAATTGCGGTCCTCGGGATGATGCTGGCCGTCATCGGGACCTGGCCGGCGGCGGAAGGGCTTTCCATTCTAAGGTCGCCCGGTCTGGCGATGGTCTATTTAGCCGGCGGGCTTCCCGCCACCTGGAGCGCCCTGACGGCGTTGTGGCGCGATCATATCCTCGACATCGATCTGCTGATGGTCGTCGCGGCCGTGGCGGCGGCGATCGTCGGGGCGCCGTTCGAAGGCGCGGTGCTGCTGACGCTCTTCAGCGTGTCGACCACGCTCGAACATCAGGCTTTGGGACGCGCACGCCGGGCTGTTGAGGCGCTCATGGCGCTCCGGCCGGAGACGGCTTTCCGCAAAAGGGAGGATGGCACCGTCGTGGAGGTTCCCGCTGCGGAGCTTGCCGTCGGCGATGTGGTGGTGCTGCGTCCGGGCGGACGCGTGCCGACAGACGGTGTGATCCTGTATGGCCACGGCGGGATCGACGAGGCCAATATCACCGGTGAGTCGATGCCGGTCTCCAAGGAACCGGCGACCAGGTCTTCGAGGCGACCGTCAATCTTGACGGGGTCCTTGACGTGACCGTCACCAGGACGGTCGGCGACAGCACGATCGCGCGCATGATCCAGCTCGTCACCGAGGCGCAGGAAGCGAAGGCGCCATCCGAGCGCTTCAGCGCGTGGTTCGGCCAGCGTTATACCGTCGGTGTCCTGCTGGGCTCCGCTCTGGCCCTTGCGGTCTTCTATTGGCTTGGCCGCGACTGGGAGCAGCCCCTCTACAAGGCCGCGACCCTGCTGGTCGCCGCCAGTCCCTGCGCGATCGTGATATCGGTCCCGGCAGCGATCCTGTCGGCGCTCTCCGCCGCGGCGCGAGGCGGCGTGCTGTTCAAGGGGGGCGGTGCGCTTGAAACGCTCGCCGCTGTCGATACCTTCGCCTTTGACAAGACCGGGACCCTGACCAATGGACGTGCGGAGGTCACGCGCATTGTCGCCCTGGATGGTGAGGATCGCCGTTTCCTTTCGCTCTTTGCCGGGCTGGAAGCGCATTCCGAGCATCATATCGCTGCCGCCATCCGTCGTGAGGCTCTGGTTCATGGCGTTGAGCCGGCAGCGGTCGTGGACGTGACCTCCCATCCGAGCGCCGGTATCGTCGGCTACGATACCTTCGGCCCGATATGGGCCGGCAATGCCCACCTCGTCGGAGAGATGGGTGCCTCGGTGGATCATGTCGCGTTCCGGGAACTCGCCGACAGCGCTCAAACCGTGGTCTATCTCGGGCGCGGTGCGACCGTTCTGGGGGCGGTCAGTGTTGCGGACGAAGCAAGAGCCAGCTCAGCCCCGGCGCTGGCCGCGCTTCGCGCCGGTGGTATCAACCGCATCGTCATGATGACCGGCGACCGCAGGCCGGTGGCCTTGCGCATCGGTGCGGAACTTGGCCTTGCGCCCGACGAGATTCATGCCGAGATGCTGCCGCAGGACAAGGTGCTCCAGGTCGGCGACCTCGCGCGTGGTGGCAAGGTCGCTTTCGTTGGCGATGGCGTCAACGATGCCGCCGCATTGGCTCGTGCCGATGTCGGCATCGCGATGGGAGCGGCGGGGTCGGACGTCGCACTGCAGGCCGCCGACGTCGCCCTGTTGTCGGAAGACATGAAGAAGCTGGCCGATGCGCACCGGCTGGCACGGCGGACGGCGTCATCATCCGACAGAATCTCGTCGTCGCGATCGGCGCGATGCTGCTGCTCGTGACCGGCGGCCTGTTCTTCGACCTGCCGCTTCCGCTCGCGGTGATCGGACACGAAGGCGGTACCGTTCTGGTCGTGCTGAATGGTCTACGCCTCCTGTCGGACGGAATCCGCACCGGCGACGGGAACTTCCACCGTTCTCGTCAATCTGAGCTCCAGGATCGAGCAGGCAGCACGTCCGGATCGCGGGCGACCTCGCCCACCACACCATGATCGGCCCCAGTGCTGATAGGTCGGCAGCCAGACCTTCCCTGTCCTAAAAAACCGCAAAGGTACACAAATGCTGACTTTGACATGGCTCGGCGCGGCCGGAACCGTAACCGGGTCGAAACATCTCCTTACACACGACGGTCACCGCATCCTTATCGACGGACTGTTCGAGGGACCCAAGAACCTGCGCGAGCTGAACTGGGAGAAGCTTCCGGTTCATCCGGGGGCGATCGACGCGGTCATCCTGACGCATGCTCATCTCGACCATTCCGGATAGTCGCCGGCATCGGATAACACATGCCTCGTCTCACTTGCGCCAGATCAAGAAAGGTCCTTTGCCAATGGCGTATCAGGGGGAAAATGAAGGATCGGATTGTGGTCAAGGCAGAAGAGCTACCCTCAAGTTTCCGCCACGTGCGGTTGGTTCTCACTCGCGGCAAAGATCATCCGGAGGGAGATCGGGCAGTAGGCTATGATCTTCTGGTTCCGCTCAACCACGAAGGGTTCCTTGATCCGCTCGAATGGAAGAAATCTCGCGACGCCTGTCGCGTCCGATATTTCCGGGACGGTAAGACGGCCCGCATCGGGCTGTTGCGGCGCAAGCCCGGCGGGCAGTGGTATTTCGATTACGAGCCGGGTGATCGGGACGACGAGATCGGTTTCCGCCTGGGCGAGGAATGCTTCCGACTTGGCGAATACATCTCGGTCGGGCGGGAAGGCGCGTTTGTCACCTATCAGGTCGCGCGCGTCGAAAAGCCCTGACGCCGGGGCGAAATTGCAGAAAAGGAGAAAGAACCTTGTCGAATACACCTCACACTCTTGGCGACGAATTCCCGGACCAGATGGACGCCATTCATGCCCTGAAGGCGAAAAGCCCCGAGTTTGCGCATGTTTTGACGGAATATGACGCGGTGAACGACAAGATTCATCGGTCCGAGACACGTCTCGACGCCATTTCTGAAGCAGCCGAGGCCGATCTGCGCCGCCAGCGGCTGATGCTAAAAGACAAGATCGTGGCATCGCTCCGCAACGCGTGACGGGACAGCGAGGCCGCGTTTTGCTGCCCCGCTTGCATTACCCGGTTTCGGGGAGATCAGTGACACCACTTTCCCCGAAACCATCGCCTACAGCCGACCAGACCGACCATCAAGGCCCGAGTGTGGCTGCATGCCCGGCCGCAATCTCCCCCTCACCGAAGGCGGCGATACCGGCAGCGTTTGCCTCGTCGGTTTCGATGTGCATTTCGGTGAATGCCTTCTCGCCGACGAGTGCCAGAACTTGCGTAAAGGTCAGTCCGCGGGCGCCGTGCACCGACGCGCACATCGATCAATTCCCGGTCCGCGAGGCCAAGCCTGGCCGCGTCCTGCGGGGTGGCATGGATGTGGCGCGCCGCCACGATCAGCCCGTCACTCAAGAGCTTGCCGGCCGGGCCGATCAATGTCACAGAAGGTGTACCGTCAAGCTGGCCGCTTTCGCGCAACGGCACGTCGATGCCGAGCACGAAGCTGTCGGTACGTGAGACCTCCACTTGCCGACGCTCCCACAACGGTCCGAGAATAGCAACCCGCTCCAGTCTTTCTTTCGGACCTTCCAGTGTTACCCGCTCTTGCGCTGCCCAATGCCCCGGTTGGCGGAGCGGCTTTGTCCGCCTCAAGGTAGTCCTTGCCGAACAAAGTTTCGACGGCTGCGGCCGAAAATGGACGTGACGACCGGAAACGGCCACCGGGATCGTTTCAGTGGCCGGCGCTTTACGGGCAAGCGCATGCGCCGTCTCGCGAGCGATCATCAATTGCTCTGCCGTTTCCGTCACGATGACACGAACACGCGAGCCGTAGGACTGAGTTTGCGGAGCGGCATGGTCGGATAGATCCGGCGCGTCATTGCGGTCGAAGTCGAGTTGCACCCCCATGAACGCAAGGCCGTCGCAGATGCGCCTTCGCATCGAGGCGATATCGAATACACCGAATTTGAGACTGGAGCTGCCGGCGTTCAAGACGAGAATTTTCATTCAGTTTCCCTGATCGTTGAACAGTGTTCCGTGGTCTGCGGGGTGATGCGCCGAAGTGCGTTCAGGCCCTGGCAAAGTTGTTGGTTGCTGGGCCTCAGTTCACAGACGGCCAATATACAGAGACGCTGCCGTGCCGGTCGCAAGGCCGAGCACACTAAGGGCGCCGACGCGCCCGCCGATCCTTGAGCCTCCGACCCATGCCGCCATCACGGCTTTGACAAGTGTATTCATGGCCACGGCGATCAGGATCGCATCCGCCGCAAGACCGGGCTCGATCGAATGCGACGCCAGGCGGGCCATGGAGATCGAAATCGCATCCACATCGGCGATCCCCGAAGCGGCGGCTGTCACCAGGACGCCCGCATTCCCGAATGACTGCTGAAGCAGATGCGACACCACCATGACCATGGTGATGAGCGTCCCCATTTTCAGGGCGGGCGCCAATTCCAGGGGGTTGGTGATCGTAAGTTCCGGCTGTTCGGAGGAGCCGCGACTCTGCAACAGCAGGAGCCCGGCGCCGATGGCGAGCACGCCACCGCCGATGAGGAACGGCCATTTGAGGTGCGGAAGCAAGCTTTGGTTCAAGGCCGTCGCCACGACTGCGACGCGGATGATCATGGTCAAGCCGGAAAGAAGCACGCCGCAGGAAAGCAGCGTGCTGGACTCGGGGTGTCGGCGGGCAAGCCTTGCCAGCGTCAAGGTCGTCGCTGTCGAAGAGGCGAGCCCGCCCGCAATCGCCGTCATCAGGACCCCAAGCCGGTCCCCGAACACGCGGACAGCGACGTAGCCGGCGAAGGAGACTGCGGCAATCAGGATGGTCAGCAACCAGATCTCATATGGATTCACGGTGCCCCAGGGATCGACCGGCCTGTTCGGCAGGATCGGCAGCATGAGAAAGGTCATTGCCAGAAGCGTCAGGCCCGACCGGATCTCATTCCAGCTCAGCGATGCGACCCAACGATGCAACGGCTCGCGCAGGGCAAGCAGCACAGCCGTGGCAACAGCCCCCGCGATGCCGGCTGCAAGGTCGCCGACGACGGCAAGCGTTCCCAGCAGGAACGTGGCTATGCCGGCGACGACGGATGTCGCGCTGTAATTTCGTTCGGCCCGCGCTTCGAGCCAGTGATAGGAGGTGAATGCCGCGGTGAATCCCAGGAAGACAAGACCGATCACGAGGCCTGAGTCGAACTGCCGGGCCAGGGCGCCGGTAATGCCGCCGGTGAGACCGGTCAGCGCGAACGTTCGTAGACCTGCCGCTCGCTGATGGTCTTCCTCGTTGCGGGTACGCCATCCATGCTCCAGGCCGATCAGCAGACCGATCGAAAGCGATATCGCAAGGCGGCTGAGCAGGGCGTCAGTGTCCATAGTCTCCCGAGTTGCCTTTCAGCATCTGGCGTCGATGTCGATGATCATTTGTCTATGAAGAACCTTGCCTCAAACCCGTCAATTCTGCCGCTCGCGGGGGATTGGAGTTCTATCCGCCCATTTGTTCCGGCAGCGATGGTCCGGGCGATGGCGAGCCCGAGGCCGGCCCCTCGCACCAGAGCCTGACCGCGCTCGAAGGGCTCGCTCAGCCGCGCAAGCACTGCGGAAGGCACGACCGGGCCGGCGTTCGTGACGCGCAGACAGCCGTCTGCCGACAAGGTGACGGCGACTGGCTCGTCCCGCACGCCATGCTTGAGGGCGTTTTCGATCAGGTTCCGGGCCAGGATGGCGAAGGCGTCGGCGTCGATGCTTGCGAACACCGGCGCGTCTGGCAGTGCCAAGTCGATGCGCCCTGCCGTCTCGGCCTGCCCGTCGAATTCGCTCACAACCATCCGCAGGATGGCGCCGATCGCGACCGGCGCCTCGGCGAGAAGGCGTCCGCCCTCGGCTCTCGCCAGTTGCATGAGTTTCTCGGTGAGGCGGGAAAGGCGCCGCAAGGCGATCTGCATATCCTCGGCGCGCTCACGCGTGGCGTCGTCCGGCGCTTGCGCGATCATGCGCTGCGCCTGCGCCAGTGCCGCAGCTACCGGTGTCCGCAGTTCATGGGCCGATTTGGCCGCGAGACTGCGCTCGGCCTGCAAGGTACGCGTCAATCGGTCCAGGAGGTGGTTGA
>NZ_JAEPRP010000341.1:0-2779 GCF_016652895.1 Ensifer sp. SSB1 | reverse complement strand
CATCGAACGTCACCAGCGTCACGCTCTTCACGCCGGCTTCGTTGACATCGCGGCCCTGCGGTATGCCGGGCATGACGACAAACGGCGCCGTTGCGTGGATCTGGCGTTGATGGATATGGCCGAGCGCCCAGTAATCAAAACCATGTGCCACGAGGTCGCCGGTGCTGCACGGAGCGTAGGGATCATGGCCAGAGGCACCCGCAAGGCTCGTGTGCAGCATGCCGATGTTTATCGCACCAGGTGCGGGTGGCTGAAAAGCGGGAAGCAGACTTTCCGGCGCGTGCGTATTCTCGAAACTGACCCCATGCACATAGACGTCGCGACCGCTTGCCAAGGTCTTGGCATGAACGGCCTTTGTCTTGCCTTTGAACACGTGCGCCGAGGGCGGAAGCGTCAGTTCCTTGGTCACCTGCGACTGAGCGTCGTGGTTGCCGCGAATGATGAAGGTCCGGATGCCCGCCTCGTCCAGCCGGCGCAATTCCCGCCCGAGAAACAGCGCCGTATTCATCGACGTCTGGCTGCCATCATAGAGATCGCCGGCAATCAGCAGAGCATCTACCTTCTCGGCGATGCAGAGATCGACGATCTTGACGAAGGCGTGCCGGGACGCCCCACGCACGATCTCGGCAAGATCGGCATTTCTTAGGGCGAGGCTGCGGAGGGGCGAATCGAGATGAAGATCTGCGGTATGGACGAAGCGGAAGGGCATGGCCGACCATGGCCCGGCAGGCTGGCGCCCGTCAATCAGTGTCGGCCCTTCATCCACGTGGGAGATTGGCCCGCTCTCGACGCGAAAATTCCAGACCGCCTAAGTAAAGCCAAGACTAATACAGAACATCCCCGTGGCGATTGCCGAATGCGAACGATCAACAGCAGCCCCAGAGTACATGCAAATATCAGATTATACTCACTTTAATCGATTAGGGCTTTTGTAATATCTTGTTCGTTAGGTTTCCGCCGGCTGCGCTTGAAGCGCATCCAGGCACCGGAATGATTCCTGCTTCGGCATCCGCTCCGTCATGACGATCAAGAGCCGGAACGACTTCATCAAGTACAGCTTTTATGGACGGCCGTCCTTCCGGGGGGAACCTATGTCACGGCTCAAGATTTCACATACGCTCATTGCCCTTTTCCTGGTGGTCGCCGCAATTGTCACGGCGCTGGCCGTCTCCTCGCTCGGCGGCATCAAGATGATGAACGAGCGCAACAACGAGATCGCCACCACCTGGCTGCCGCGCGTCTCGCTTTCCCGCGCGCTCGAAACCCAGCTTTCCGACACGCGCATGGCCTTTGCGCGCCACCTGATCTCGCTGACGCCCTTCGAAAAGAAAGCCGCCGAGAAAGTCATCGGCCAGACCATCGAAGGCTTCAACAAGCTCGCCGACGACTATGCGGCGCTGATGGTGACGGATGCAGACAAGGCCGCGCTGGAAAAAGTGCGCACTGCCTATCAGGCTTACCTCTCGATTGCCGACGGCATGGTGAAGCTCTCCAACAATCTTGAGAACATGAAGGCACAGAGCGTTTTCAAGGTCGAGATGCGGGAGACCGAGCAGAAGGTCGACGAGGCGATCAAGGAAGTGCGCGCGATCAACCTCGCCGGTGCCGATGCCGCGGTTGCGGCAAGCTCGGCCACGCATGACCAGATCCGCATGATCGAAATCGCGGTCATCGCCGTTGCGGCCATCATCGTGCTCGGCGCCATTCTTTACGCCGTGCGTGGTATTGCCCGCCCGATCCAGATCATCACCCGTTCGATGGCGCGTCTCGCAGAAGGCGACACGGACAGCAACATCCCCTACGGCGCCCGCAAGGACGAAATCGGCGAGATGGCCCGTGCCGTCGAAGTCTTCCGCCAGGCGGCGATCACCAACCAGCAGCTCGAAGCGGATGCCCAGGCGCAGCGCGCCCAGGCTGAGGCCGATCGCCTGCGTCTGACCGAAGAAGCGGAAGCCGCGGCCCAGCGCCGCCTCCAGGAAGCAACGGCCGGTCTTGCCGGCGGTTTGCGCCGTCTTGCCTCCGGCGATCTCGCCTTCCAGCTCAACGAACCTTTCGCACCGGACTTCGAGCAGCTTCGCCACGACCTCAACCAGGCCGTCGCCCAGCTCGCCAATACGCTCGCGGCTGTTTCGGCGAGTTCCGGCAGCATCGACAGCGGTGCGCGCGAAGTCAGCCAGAGCGCTGACGACCTCTCGCGCCGGACCGAGCAGCAGGCCGCCTCGCTGGAGGAGACAGCCGCGGCACTCGACCAGATCACCGCCAATGTCGGCAACTCGTCGAAGCGCACCCATGAGGCGCGCACGGTGGCCAGCCAGGCCAATGAAAGCGCCCGCAAGTCCGGCGCGATCGTCTCGGGCGCGGTCGATGCCATGGGTCGTATCGAGCATTCGTCGAGCCAGATCTCCAACATCATCGGTGTGATCGACGAGATCGCCTTCCAGACCAACCTTCTGGCGCTGAATGCCGGCGTCGAAGCGGCTCGCGCCGGTGATGCCGGAAAGGGCTTTGCCGTCGTCGCCCAGGAAGTGCGCGAGCTCGCCCAGCGCTCGGCCAATGCGGCCAAGGAAATCAAGGACCTGATCCGCAACTCCACCGTCGAAGTCGAAAGCGGCGTCCGGCTCGTTCGCGAAACCGGCGAGGCTCTACGCACCATCGAAGGCTTCATCGTCACGATCAACCAGCACATGGATGCGATCGCCGCCTCGGCACAGGAACAGTCTGCCGGCCTGTCGGAGGTCAATACCGCGGTCAACCAGATGGATCAGGTCACCCAGCAGAA
>NZ_JAEPRP010000036.1:9824-45423 GCF_016652895.1 Ensifer sp. SSB1 | reverse complement strand
CCGCCGAGGAGTACGAGTTCGCCGAATGGCGCTTTGCGCGGGTCTCGACGGATTATCATGCCGAGTTCAAGACCTTCTTCTATTCCGTCCCGCACGCGCTCATTCGCCAGCAGGTCGATATCCGGGCGACCGCTCGAATGATCGAGATCTTCCATCGCGGCAAACGCGTCGCGGTCCATCAGCGCCGCTATGGCGGGCCGCGCTATGGAACAGACCCCGCGCACATGCCGAGCTCCCACCGCCGATACGCCGAATGGACGCCGGAGCGCTTCCGGCGCTGGGGCGCATCCATCGGTCCGCAGACCGAAGGGCTGATCGTCGCCATTCTCGCCAGCCGGCCACATCCCGAGCAGGGCTTCCGAACCTGCCTCGGCATCCTGCGCCTCTATCGCGACCTCGGCCGCGAGCGCGCCGAGGTCGTTTCGGCACGGGCCGTCGAGATCGGCGGCCTGACCTGCAAGACGATTGCCTCGCTCATCGCAACCCACAAGGCCCCCAGACATTCCACCGAACCCGCCGCCGTCATGGAACACGCCAATCTGCGTGGCCCCGGCTACTTCCATTGAGGAGACACCTGATAATGCTGACCAATCCCACCATCGACATGCTGCGCGAACTCGGCCTGACAGGCATGGCCAGCGCCTATCAGGAACTCGAGGCGCAGCCAGAAGCCAGACACCTCGAGCATGGCGAATGGCTCGCTCTGCTGCTCGAACGCGAGGCGACCACGCGCCGCCAGAAGCGCTTCGAGGCAAGGGCTCGCGCCGCGAGGCTGCGCCATGATGCCCAGATCGAGAACATCGACTTCCGCGCCGCCCGCGGCCTCGATCGCAATCTCGTCCTGAAGCTCGCCAACTGCGACTGGATCAGGCAACACCATAGCCTCTTGCTGATCGGACCCGCCGGCGTCGGCAAGAGCTGGCTGGCCTGCGCGCTCGGACACAAGGCCTGCCGCGAGGACTTCTCCGTCGCCTATCATCGCCTGCCCAGGCTGTTCGCCACCCTTGCGCTGGCGCGCGGCGACGGCCGTTATCCCAAGGTCCTCAAGGCGCTCGCCAGAACCGACCTGCTTATCCTCGACGACTGGGGCCCGGAGAAGCTCAACGACGAGCAGCGGCGCGATCTCCTGGAGATCGTCGAGGACCGCTACGAGAAGCGATCCACCATCGTCACCAGCCAAGTGCCCGTCGATCACTGGTACGACATGATCGGCAATCCAACGATCGCCGATGCCATCCTCGACCGCCTTGTCCACAACGCCTACCGTATCGAGCTGTCCGGCGAGAGCTTGCGAAAGCAGCGTCAAACTCCATCCGCCGCTTGACCGCGCGACAATCACGCGCCATGCAAAACAACGACCCAGGGGAGCACCAACTGGCCGGCTTCAGATCGGAATGGTGGCCGGAATGAAATCGGAATAGGTGGCCGGCTTCGTTTCGGAATCAGTCGCCGACTTCACCGGAATACGCATTCTGACGGACGTGCCGCTCGAAAGCGCCCGCATGGACCGAGGAAATCTTTGGGCCTGTGGTCTGTATCCGCCCCTTTTCGACGGAGGAGGAGGCGGTTGGTTATGCCAACGATTCACGCTTTGGTTTGGCAGCTGCAGTGATGTCGAACGACGATAGCAGGTCGGAGCGGGTTGCAGGTTCGCTTCGGGCAGGCATTGTCTGGATCAACTGCTCGCAACCGACGTTTACCGAAGGCCCATGGGGCGGCTACAAGCAATCCGGAATCGGACGCGAACTCGGCCGATGGGGACTGGAGAATTACCTCGAGACAACGCAGGTGACAAAGTACGTTACCGACCAGCCGTGGGGGTGGTACATCAAGAGCCATGCCCAAGGGTAGCTAAAGGTTGCGAAACGGGGTAACGGCCGAGCGATCCACCATTTCAACCCATAGTCCGATTGCAGCTCCTCAAAGCACTTCGGCTAGTGCTCAACTTCCGCTTTCTCCAGGGTCTGGCGTTGTCGCTGTCCCGGCGTGCATGTCGTGGGGAAACGGGGTACGGGGGAAGGGCTCACCTCAATCGCGCGCTGCGCCAGAGCGTTGGTGCCTTTCCGCGGCAGACAAGCACGCAAATGAAGGGTTCTCGTCTTCGCTGGCTGTGGAGGTGGCGCCGCTCGGCCTCAGGATCACTGCTGTCGCACCAGACCAATTTCGAACAAATTTCTTAGGGGCGGGGTCAGTTCACATAAGCCGTTCTGTCGTGTCTCCTATGCAAAGACTGGGAAGGCGATGGCGCGTACTCGCGGCGCTCAACAACAGCCAACTCGGAGACCTCCGAGCGGGCGGCTCTAGCAATCCTTGTGATGGCGAGGTCTGACAATCCTCCCTGTACAGATTTTGCTTGGCGCGGATGCCCTGAGAAGGGCTAGAAAGAAGATAGGTTCTATGTCATCAAAGATGCAGAACTGGGAACGTCGCGCGCTGAGTACCGACTTTCATTAAATCCGGTCGCATCTCGTGGTTCGGGATCGCGAGGCTTGCTCGTACCAACCCATTCATGGATGATCTAACCGTAGATCAGTTTTTAAATTTGAGGAGTCAGCGCTATCATTGCTTCGCGACCGGGGCCGCCGCCCAGATTGCGTTGACTTCATGGCCTGAGCAATTGAGGTTGGTTTCCAATGGCGATGCACACAAAATCCAACTCCGCCGCGGCGGGTCACCGTCTCAAGATCGGCTTCGTTCTCTCTCGCTATTTTACGCTAACGGCTTTCGCCATGTTCGTCGACACGCTTCGGCTGGCGAGCGACGAACTTGACAAATCGGGCCGCATTCGTGCCGATTGGCAGGTGCTTGGTAACACCCGGCACCTGATCCCATCCAGTTGTGGGGTACAGGTCGCACCCACATCGGACCTCGTCGACCCTGCTCAGTTCGATTATGTAGTTGTGGTCGGAGGCCTTCTGAACAACGAGCATCCGATTGACGACCAAACAATTGCGTTCCTCAAGAATGCGGCCGCACGCAAGATTCCGTTGATTGGCCTGTGCACAGGTACCTTTATCCTGGCCGAAGCGGGCCTCATGGCAGGACACAATGTTTGCGTCAGTTGGCTCCACTACCAGGCGTTTCGCGATCGTTTCCCGGATCTAAAGGTCCGCTCGGATCGCCTCTTCAACCTCGACCGCAACCGCGGATCATGCGCTGGCGGTAGCAGTGCGGCTGATATGGCCGCCCATATCGTGCGCCTCCATATCAGCAAGGAAGCGGAGCGGAATGCCCTTGAGGTGCTGCAGATCGATAGGGCACGCTCGCACCTACACGTCCAGCCACGAAAGCCGCTCTTGATCGAAAGCAACGATCCTCGCCTGAACGCCGCGCTCATTATCATGGAGCAGCATATCGACAGCACGATTTCGATCGCGCAACTTGCGACCTCGGTCGGGTTGTCGCGGCGACAGCTTGAGCGCCTGTTCCTTGAAGAGGCGAAGATGTCACCTGCTCTGGCCTACAGGAAGATCCGGCTGGAACGGGCGAAGCACCTTCTCACCCAGACTAATGCGTCGCTTATAGAAATAGCCCTGGAAGTCGGCTTCGAGAGCGCAGGGCACTTCTCGAGAATTTTTGCGAGAGCCTATGGTCAATCTCCGAGCCGGCTCAGAGGCACCCTTTCAACATAAGCTTGGAGTATTGGGAACTGGCGCGCCTTGTCAGCTTTTGATCGGTCAACAGGTCGTCGATATTGATACGCTCACCGACACCACCGGCGATGCCCGCGCATGTCGAGCGCGCGACGCGCGCTAAAGCGTTGGCTTTGTCGTGATGCCGGACCCCTATTCTGTCTGAAAGCATAATACAGGGGGCAAGAATAACGTTGAGCGATGATCCGCAGTCAAGATCATTTCGGCGTGTCGGTGATCACAAGCAGACGGGTCAGGCGGACTAGCGGTGAGTTTCGAACAGCACTGAAAATCTCAAGGCAAGCAGGCGGCGTTCGCTCCGTCAGCGAAGGTTGTGACGCAGGTAATCACCGACCCGGAGCGCCTGGGCCGCGACTGTTAGGGACGGGTTCACTGCCGACGAGGTGGGCAAGAAGCTTGCGTCAACGACCCAGAGGTTCTCGAGATCGTAGCTCTTGCAAAGTGGATCCAGCGGCGCTGTCGCGGGATTGTTCCCTATGCAGACCGTGCCGCACTGGTGGGTCAAGTGGTGAATATCCCACTGCTTGAAGAAAGTCAGGGGATAGCCAGCTTCCCGGAACACTTTTCGAAGCTTTTTCAGCAAAAGGTTATGGCCGATCTGGTTCGGGCGATACCATTCGAGATGGATCTGTCCGTTTGATCGAACAGTAACTCCACTCTGCAAGTTGGGAAGGTCTTCACTGATCGCGAACCAATCTACCGAATGAGACGCTATCCACTTCCGCACCGGCCTTGGGATTCGGTAGTTCATCGATTGAATCGCAATTTCAGAAATCTTGCCCAACATCTGGACATGACCGAGGCCCTTCCCGCCCGCGCCATCAGATAAATAGAAATCGTTGAAGCTAACCGTCTTCTGGTACAGTGCGTCGTTACGAGTGAGGGGATCGATCGCCACGACAGCACTGCAGTGATGGGCCATCAGATTGCGCCCAACGCGTCCGGAAGAGTTTGCGAGTCCTTTTCCGTCGCGGCTCTCGGAGCGCATAAGGATCGCCGCCGAGTTGATGGCGCCTGCACAGAGGAAGACATATTTCGGCGTGATACTCGTATTCTCACCGCGGACATCGACCTCGACGCGGTTGATGCGCCGTTCGTTGCCATTGACATCGAGCCTAACGACTTTTGAACCGCTAAGTACTTTGACGTTCGAATACGAAAGCGCAGGGCGGAGGAACGAGTTCTCCGCATCTGATTTGCTCACGCTGACGTTTGGATATCCGTCCCACGGCAGTCGCGTCTGCGCCGCCCAACTTGGAATGTCGACGCAAAGCGGGGTCTTGAAGGTCTTGATGCCAATACGGTCCAACCGTGACCGGATTTTGGCCACGCTCGCCTCGTCGACGGATGCCGGTAGTGGATAGTCGCAAGACCTTTTAGGTTCGCACGGATCCGAGCCTGTCTCGCCTCGAACCTGAAGGATCCGTTCGGCCTCGCAGTAGAAGGGCTCGAGTTCGGTGTATCGAAACGGCCAGGCCGGGGAGATGCCGCCGGGTAGTTCGGTCTCTTCGAAGTCCGTCTCGCGGAAGCGCGAAAGCACAGCACCGAAGTACTTCGTGTTCCCACCGACATTGTAATACATCCAAGGTCGAAACGCCTTGCCACGATGGTCAAACCACTGCTCGCGCGCGACGAAGCGGGATTCGACTAGGATGGCATGTTCCGAGATCGCTTCACTCGCCGGCGTAATTGGCTCTCCTCGCTCAAGGATCAGGATTGACGCTCCGGTCGCTGCGAGCTTGCTTGCGATAATCGATCCGCCAAGCCCTGAGCCGACTATAACGATATCGGGCGATAGATCAGTGTTGGTCACGTTGGTACCTCGCGCAAGAGCCAAGCTCGACCGGTTGTGGGTCAATGCAGCAGCTCATCTGCAAGCTTTTCGCCAATCATAATGCACGTCGCGCTCAGGTTGGCGCTGACAACAAATGGCATGATGGAGGCATCCGCTACGTAAAGCCCCTCGAATCCCCGCACCTTGAGATCAGGTCCGACGACACTCATATCGTCAATGCCCATTTTGCAGGTACTACTCGGGTGGTAAACTCCGGCGGCATTTGCCTTGACGTAGGCGGTCAGTTCCGCATCGCTGCGGATCATCTCTCCTGGCTCGACTTCGCTTATGACGTCGTCAGCCAACGGAGCGGTCGCGAATATTTGACGCATGAGCTTGTGTCCATCAACCAGAGTCTGAATGTCGCGCTCATCGCTGAGAAGGTTTGGCTGGATGCGCAACGTGTCGCGAGGGTTCGTAGAGCGCAGCGACACCCAGCCCGTCGAATATGGTCGGTGAACGTTAGTAAGCCCGGATACAGCGGGGCGATCCATGAACTGAGGGCCGGAATCGCCCATCTCGAAGCCGCCAGGGCAGAACATCACCTGCAGGCGAGATATTCGATCCGGCTGATCGAAGGAGTGTGCACCCACTACGTGCGCAACGGGCGTCGATGCTGGGCCGTCACCTTTTAGCAGCCACCTCAGGGCAATCCAAGCTTTCTCTATGGGGCTCTGCATGACGTTGTAAGTGCGTGTCTTCGTCAGCGCTGTATGGCTCGTGCCCGCGTGATCCTGAAAATTATGGCCGACTCCGGGCACATTGCCACGAACCTCAATCCCCATTTCCTGGAGATGCCCTGCGGGTCCAATGCCGGAGAGCATGAGAATCTGGGGCGATCCGAAGGTGCCGCCGGAAACGATAACGGCCCGGTTGGCGCGCACCTCGATCAATCGCCCGTCATGAACGTAGCGTACACCTACCGCACGCTTGCCTTCGAAGATGATGGTTTCGACGGTCGCCTTCAGGACCAGTTTGAAATTTGACCGGCGTTTCGCTGGCCACACGTAAGAGCGAGCTGCGCTATATCGCCATCCACGAGATTCAGTGGCCTGCGCGTACCCGACCCCTTCGTACTGCCCGCCGTTCACATCGGGGAGATAGTTCAAACCGGCATTGACGCTCGAGCTTATGAACGCCTTTGCAAGAGAGTGAGGCGAGCGGAGAGTAGAAACGGGTTGAGGTCCGGAGGCCCCTCTCACGTCGGATTTCGGGCCGTTGAAGTTCTCGCTACGCTTGAAATACTTCAGCAGACTGACGTAGTCCCAACCCGTGTTTCCCATCGCCGCCCAAGTGTCATAGTCTTCCGGACTACCGCGGAGAAAGGACATTGAGTTGATCGAACTCGTGCCTCCGAGCACCTTGCCGCGAGGCATGAAATCGGTCCGGCCGCCTCGAGTCGGGTCCGGCTCCGAGACAAACCGCCAGTCGTATCGAGGATTGTTGTATAGTGTCGTATAGCCCAACCCCGGCATGAGCACGTTCAAAGTCCTGTCAGACCCGCCTGCCTCAAGCAGCAGGACGCGATTCTTCCCGTCCTCCGACAGCCGGCCCGCAACAACGCTGCCGGTAGATCCCGATCCAACCACAATGAAATCGACGCAGTTAGTGTCGTTTGTCAAAACCGTCTCCCAGTTCCGGCTATCTCAGTCATGTTACGCGTCGAAGACCTGATAGGTGTCCTGACGGTTGGCCAATTTTCGGCGAACTTTAACAGGTGAACACATGTTTACGCATTCGCTTCTGATGTCTTGTACGACACTGCTCAGGATCCGAGATACGTCTGGATCAGTTCCCGGCCCGCGCTTTTGAAAGCCTCCTGGTCGCCCTGCCACTTCACGCTGCCGTTGTCGACGAGATAAAGGTAATCCGCCATGGAGGCCGCGCGCTCCGGATTTTCTTCGACCAGGAGCACTGATACGCCTGCCGCCCGGATTTCGTTGATCGCGGCGTATACTTGGTCGATCACGAGGGGTGCCAACCCAAGTGAGGGTTCGTCAATCATAATGAGGTCGGCCGCAGCCATCAGGCCTCGACCTATTCCGACCATTCGTCGCTCGCCACCGGAAAGGGATCGGACCACCTTCTTTTCTAGTTGAGTGAGTTTCGGGAAGAGACGTACTGCAAGATCGAGACGGCGTTTGGTTGTTGTTGGATCGGACTCGCGGAATGCGCCCATCATCAGGTTTTCCCAGACAGTCATCTGTGGAAACAGAAGGTCGCCCTGAGGAACGTGCGACACTCCAAGTCTGGCAATATCGTGTGGAGACCTGCCGCGAATTGAAGAACCTTTGAATCGTATGTCTCCGTCGCTCGCGGTTATCAGCCCTGATATGGTCTTGAGCAGTGTTGTCTTTCCGTGCCCGTTTGGCCCTACTATACCGACGACCTTTCCTGCGCCAACGCTCAGGCTCACGTCGAACAGCACGTTCCTGCTGCCATAGCCGGACCGCAACTTCTTTACCTCTAGGCAGTTCATACGACGACTTCCTTCAAGTTGAACTGGCTCTTCAGGTGGTTGACCGCGGTGCTGCCGAGATAGACTTCCACCACCTGTGGATCGCTGAGCATCTCGTGCTTCGTTCCAGAGAAGATCACGCTGCCCTGGTGCATGATCACAATTCGCTCGCACAGGCCGAGCAGGAAACTCATCACGTGCTCAATGATGACGATGGTAATGTTCTCGCGCTTCAGTCGCTGAACGACTTCGATAAATGTAGCCATCTCCTTTGGTGTGAGGCCACCGACGGGCTCGTCCATCAAAAGGATCCGTGGCTCCATCGCCAGAGCGCCGGCCAACATCACCAGCTTGCGTTCGAGCACGGGCATTGAGCCGACTGCGACGTCGGCGTAGTCCTTGAGGCCGACGGCGGAGAGCGCCTCAAACGCGCGGTCCTTCGATACGCGGTCGAAGACGAGGCCGGGTCGTTTCCTTTCCCCAGTGCCGAAATATGTCGCGACTCGGACATTTTCCAAAGCGGACATCGTGTCGAAGCCCGCGTCGGCTTGAAACGTCCGCGCCATACCCATGTGGCAGAGCCTGTCCACGCCTAGCTTCGTGGCCTCCAACCCATTGACGAAGTATCGTCCGGAAGTAGGGGGCTGAATTCCTGAGATGACGTCAAAAAGCGTCGTCTTCCCGGCCCCATTCGGGCCTCCTATCCCCAGAATGGTTCCCTCGGGAACCTCGAGGTGGACATCGTTAACGGCCTTAAGAGCGCCAAACGCCTTGCTCAGGCCATGGCAGCTGATAGCTATCTTTTGTGCCATTTTTCAATCCGCCAGATTTCCGGAGGCCATCGCATGGCCGGTGTCATGTGTGTCACGCGTAATCTGTCTCAAGGCCGGCTTACTTCCGGGCTGGTTCCTGCGCATGAGCCGTGCCAGATGTGCGCCGATGCCTGTAAGGCCAGCAGGATAGAGAACCACGAAAGCGATGATGATCACGGAGAGGGCCCCGGTACGCCAGCCAGCCAAACTCTGAAATTGCACGTCCGCGATCATGAGCGCCGCCGCTCCAACAATTGGGCCCCAGGTGCTGCCCCGGCCCCCGACGATGATCATCGACAACAAGAAGACGAGGGTATTCATACTGAGCACGGTCGGGCCGACGGTCTTGATGAAGCCTGCATAGGCACCCCCGGCCAATCCGGTCACAACGCCTGTAAGAGTGAATACGAGCAGTTGCATGCGCTCGAAAACGACCCCGCGGGCACGGGCGTAGGTCTCGTTGTCGCGGATCGCTCGGAAGGCTAGCCCGAACGGACCATGGATAAGCAAGAGGGCGACGACCAGGCTGGCGATCGTCAGACCGAGTGTTAAGTAGTAATCGCCGAACAGCCGGTACTTGTAGCCAAGCATCGACGCCCACCCGAAGTCGCCGTATCCCGAGAGCCCGCGAGACCCGCCGGAAAATGGGTAGCAAATGATACCCTCGCGTCGGAAACACCCCACGTCATTTGTAATGAGCGCACTCATGAGAATCGAGATCGCGAAGGTCACCACGGCGACGTGATCGCCACGCATCCGCAAGGTGACTGCGCCGATGACGAAGCTAAAAAGCATGGCACACGGAGCACTGAGAAGAAAGGCAGCCCAAAATGGTAGCTGCGTGTACGACGCAATGATTGCCGTTGTGTATGCGCCGAATGCGAAAATTGCGACATGGGCGAGGCTCATGATTCCCGCCACGCCGAAGACCAGGTTCCACTGAATGACCACTGCTGACCAGATGAAGAACAGGGCGATCTGGGACATCACGTAGTTCGAAAAGCCCAACCACGGAAGGAGCAAGGCAACCAGTGTCGCGACCGAGGCCGCCAGTATGTCTCGAACGGCATTTCTTTTTGACGGATGAACTGGACGAGACATTAGAGGCGCCCCCCTGAGCTTGCGCCGAACAACCCATAGGGTCGCCAGACCAGAAGAAGAATTGCGATGGACAGCGCGGCGGTGGTTCCAAAACGGGCGCCAAGGGTGTACTGCACCGCGACTTCGATGATGCCGAATGTAAGAGCGAGGGCAGTCGCGCCCCGAAGGCTACCAAGCCCGGCGCACGCGCAAATGATCAGTGCCTTGGTGGTGGGTTCGGCACCAACCGTCGGATACACCGTTGTCATGCCAGTGAGCAGGACGCCCGACACCGCTGAGATCACGCCGGTCAGCATCAGGATCTTCGCGTAGACGACAGGCACCGAGATGCCCATCAGAGACGCAGCATCTCGTTGCTGCGACACGGCCCGAACGGTGCGCCCGAGTTTAGTGTTTGCCAGCACGTAGGAAATCGCAATGGTCAGCAGAAGCGAAGCTGCCAGGACTACCAGCGGCTGCATACGGATGTTAACCTGCGCGATATTCAATGAGCCATCGAAACGAAACGGTTGCGACCATGCCTGCGCTCCGATCGATTGTGTAACGGCGTTCTCGATAAAGGCTGCAAGAGCTATGGTCGTTATGACTGTATTGATCGGGAAATTTGGCCGTAGATAAAGCCATTTGACGATCACGAAATATAGGATCAGCCCTGCGGCGGCACCAACGGCGATGGCTGGGGCCATTGCTGCCCACCATGGCAGTCCCAGTTGCTCGACGCCGAGTACGGCAGCGTATGCGCCAAGCGCCAAGACTGCTCCGTGCGCGAGATTCAGCATTCCAAGCGACCCCCAGACCACTGAGAGCGCGATGGTGCCCATCGCGTACATCGCACCCAGTGCGAGACCGTTGAGCAATATTCCTGCTATCAAGTTCATCGTAGTTCCCAATGCTCGAGCCGTGTGGGTGCGCGCAGTTCCGCGCACCCACTTAACCATCAAAGCTTCCAGTTGAAGGGGATCATGGCGATAGTCGCCGGCGCCCCATCGATCACCGAGGGATTGCGTACCTTACTTGAACCAAGATGGCAGAGCGAACTCCGCATTGGCGTATGGTGACGGATTTATCAGCCCGCGTGTCCCATTCGCGTCTTGGATCTGGAAGGTCATTGTCGGAAGTCCGAGCGAAGGATCTTTCGTAGCGGAGGGATACGGAACGGCATACTGGGACTTCGGATGGTAGGCGACCGAACCGAGAACACCTCGATAGGGGAAGGCCTTCAATGCGGCTGCGATCTTGCGGTTCTGTTCAACGTTGCCAGGCTCTCCGGTACCGCCTGCGATCGACGCGGCGATCGCGTACTGATACATGATGTTGTACGTGACCCCCGCGGGCTCAAAGTTCGCCTTGTCGCCGTAGCGGTCCTTGACCTTCTGGATGAAGGCGCTGCCGCGCTCGTCAGGGATGATACCTGTCATGCTTGAGGTCAGCACACCCACAGCCGACTCCTTGGCAATGTCGGAGAACGACTGCAGCAGTGCCCCGTACTGGAGGTACACAAGACTGTTGGTAGGATTGTCGAAGAACTGCCTTTGAAAGTTGGCCAGATCTCCAGCAAAAAAGTGGGTGTTGACGATGACCGCAGGGTCCAAGGCCCGCATCTTATCGAGCACAGGCCCCCATTCAGTCGTGGGTGTCGGCACGACCTCTTTGAAAACGACCTCGAACCCATATTGAGGAGCAACCTGAGCCATTTGGTCGGCGATCGCCATACTGTAGGGTGAGGATCCTGCGGCGATCGCGATCTTGTTGTTTGATGGCTTCCACTTTGCCTCTTCCTTCAGTTGTTTAAGAACCGAAGGAAGGTTTGCCCCGTAGGAGATCTCCGGACCGCATGTCTGGAAAATGCCGAAATAGCGCTCGGCATCCTTCTCAACCGTTTGCTGGTGTTGCAGAAGCGTGTTCGAATGCATGTAGATGATGCCGGCATCTGCGATAGGCTCGTATTCAGCATTGTTTGGGCCGATGTTGTAGAAGCAAAGCATCGCGTGCACGCCGTCACTGTCGATCAAGCGACTAGTGGCTGACAGGACATCTTCGGCCGCCATGTTCTTGGAGTCGATCACCTTCAGTTCGAGTGGGCGCCCGAGAATTCCGCCCATGGCATTGATTTCTTCGATTGCGATCTCAAAACCCTGTTGACCGCCTATACCGTCTGACGCTGCCGCGCCGGACAAAGGAAGCATAGATCCGATCGGAATAGGCTCTCCGCTGCTTTGAGCATGTGCGTTGCTGCCAGAGATGATCTCTGCACCCAACATTCCTCCACCTATTACCGCCAAAGGCGCTCCACGAATGAAGGACCGGCGTGTTGGCGCAACTGCAGTTTGTCCGTTACTAGAGCTTGTCATTCTATTCCCCTTTTTGGTTGTTTGATTGCACAAGCGGAAAAGTGTTGGTTTTGAACTACATACTCCTGAGGTCCTCGTACTCTGCAAAGTCCGCTGGCTTCGCGAGAAACTGGCTGGTTTCTTCCAAAAATTTCATGACTCTGGGAGAGGTGATGTGTCGGTCGAATGCCGCCTTGGTTGTGTAACGCTCCACATAAACGAGCTTGCACTGATCATTGACGTCTTGCCTGACGTCGAATGCCTCGCAACCTCCGCCTTCCAAAGAGAGCGCTACGTGATTGCCAAGCAGTTCTAAGAACTTGCCGCGAGCTTCTGGTCTCACCGTGATGTGAGCGACGACATGATGAGCCATAAGATGTACCTCACCTAAATGTGCAGTGTTTAAATTTCACCATCCGTATGCGTAGCAAGCCCGACGAGGATCCGAACTCGTCGCAAGGACACCGGTATCGTTGTTGCGCGCGGTGATGGTCGCTCCCATGCCACAGGTCGCCACCTCTACGACCATGTGGCCACGGCTGCTCAGATCATCGACGACACGTGGCTCGAACCCCTGCTCGATCGCCAATTGTCCCTTCAGGTAGTTGTGCGGATAGAAGGAATTCGGGATGCTGAGCGTAGAGAATCTAGGCGCCTCGACCGCTTCTTGGGGGGTCATCTGCCAGATAACGATGTTCAGGAAAATCTGCAGGTTGGCTTGGACCTGAGCGTCACCGCCCGGGCAGCCCACGGTCATCACCGGTTGGCCATCCTTCGTCACGATGTAGCTGACGAGACTTGTTCTGGGCCGCTTCCCCGGTGCCAGGCAATTTGGATGGTTGGCAACCAGATTGAACATTTCCGATCTCGTGCTGAGCGTGAAACCAAGCTCCGAGAAAAAAACCGACTTGCCGAAGGCTCCCCCGCTTGGCGTGGCCGCTACGAAGTTGCCGTCGGAATCGATGACAGAGATATGCGTTGTCCCGGTCTCGATCTTCTCCAATGGCCCGTCCACGCCTGACCAGTTCACGGGAACTACATCTTGCGGAGATTCTCCAGAGTAATGCCAAGGCGTGCCCGGATCAGGCAACTCCATTGACGTATGGGCGAGATCGATCAGTTTCGCGCGCGTCCTACCATATTTCTTGTCCAGGAGCCCAGCCGCCGGAACCGCCGCGAACTTCGGATCTCCGTAAAAGGCTTCACGATCAGCAAACGCCAACTTCAGTGCTTCAGTCACAGTATGTATGTAATCTGCTGAATTATGGCCGAGTGCGCGGAGATCGAAGGCCTCAAGGATGTTGAGCGTCTGCTGCATGACAGGTGCCTGGGACCAGAACGACTGACCATGTATCTCGTAGCCCTCGAAAGAGGTCGAGACTGGTTCTTCGAAGGATTCCCGATAAGCGCTCATGTCGCTGTCTTCTATGAGGCCGCCCACCTTTTGCGCTTCGGCGACGATTTTCTTGCCGACATTTCCCGAGTAGAAGCAGTGACGAGCCGCTGCGATTTTGTCTTCGCGAGTGCCTTCGGCAGCTTCAGCTGCGTCGCGTAGTGCGGAAAGGGTCGCGGCCAAAGCGGGCTGCTTCAGCTTCGTTCCCGCCTTGTTTGCCTGACCTTCTGTAAAGAAAATCTCAGCACCACCAGGAGGGAATAGATTAAACTGCGACAGAGAGGCCGGCTCAATGCGGGATGCCATATATTCGTAGTTCACTATTCCGGTTCCCGCATACTCCAAGGCGGGCTCTATGACATCACCGAAGCCTTTAGTTCCAAACTTGGAGAGCATTGCGAGTGCCGCGCCGAACATTCCGGGTGTAGTGAACGCCAGAGGCGCATCTCGTCCCGGCCCGGTCGGGATGACGTTCATGCCGAGCTGAGCGAAATGGGCGGGCGTCGCCTTTCCAGGCGCTACGCCCTGTCCGCAAAGAGCGCCGACACTGCCTGACTTGCCCTCGCTGAAGGTCAACACAGCCTCACTCCCAAACGAGAACGATGAGGTTGGTTCGACTACTGCCGCAGCGAACATTGCCGCGACCGCCGCATCGAACGCATTGCCCCCGGAGAGAAGCATCCGGACACCCGCATGCGTCGTGAGCCAGTGGCCCGTGGAGACCACGGAATTCAGACCATAAATCGTCGGCCTAGTCGTCTTAGGGCGGACACGGTCACCCTGCTCCATAAAAGATGCCCGGCTGGACATTGTGCTGGAATGCGCCGTCAACTCTCAACCCCCCTCGCTACTTCAACAGAGATATTCGTTAATTCTCGCGTATTTATTTGTCGCTTGGCGGATAGTCGCGACGGGTATTCAAAAGCTCGACAACTATCTGGCGGTGGTGGTGCTTTCCGGAATTGGTTGCCATGTGCGTCATCTGCGGATCTTCGAGATCGGCAAGTTCAAAGTATCCGACATGCCCATCGGGCGACTTCTGGACATAGTTCTTCCCGTTGGGAACGGTGATCGAGAGTTCGTTGTCGGGAGTTACATAGACAAACAAGTAATCGTGCAAATGCCTGTGCAACTCAGTCGACTGGCCCGGCTCTAACTGGAAGTCCCAGATTCTGATCTTGTCATTCTCAAAGAGGACCTTGGTCCCAACATTTGAAGACGGCTTGGCACTCATGTGCGACTCCCTTGTCTTGCTGCGTCTTGTCGAGCCTCATCCACGCGAAACGTGGTATTCGGGCAAATACATAACATCTATGTATGTCAGAGATGATTTTTACAGACATGATGTTATGTCAGAAATTTGACGCTGTAAAGCGCAAATCGAAGTAATCGCCGTGCACAAATGCAGAGCGTACCTTGGTCGAAAACAGCGCTAAGTATTTGCTGAATAGCGATATTATGCGATGCCCAATAAATAGGCCGCGTGCACGCCGCTTAACCACTCTCAATCCGCCCAGGAGATGCTTGGGCTTAGCGCGGCCGTCGTTCGAAAGTCACGTTGATGATGCCCGCGAGAGTTACCCATCGGATCCAGCATAAAAGCGGGGGCACAAAGAACGAGTGTGAAGAAAACTGGATGACCCCTGCCAGGCGATCGCAACTGTCGCCACTCGCGATTTCTACGTTGCCATGGTCGCGCGCAGCACGCTCAGAAACTGTTCCGAGGTAAATGAAAGCGGTGCTCTCCGACTGTAAAATGCCACTAGATTCACGTCTAGTTTAGGTTCGAACGGTTTCGCGACGACATTCTCGAAGCGCTCGGTTGCATGGAAGCTTCCTTGCACCACCGAGACTCCGACACCTTCGTTTACGAGCGCAAAAACCGCCTCGGTGGATCTAACCTCAACCGACAGGCGACGTTCGACCTTGGCGTCACGGAACACGGTGTCTACTCGGTGTCGGAACAGCGTGTCAGGCTTGAATGAAATAAAGGGCAATTCGAGCAGGTCCTGCGGCTTGATTACTTCCTTTTCCGCAAGCGGGCTCGTCCGATGGACGAGGCAGAGAGACGGCGTGGACGCTACCAGTTCGGATATTACCGCGTCGCTGTCGAAGTTGATTGTCGCAAATCCGATATCTGCATGATGCGACAGGACCCAATCGAAAATACGATGGGAGGGCTCGACCTCAAGCGAGACTAGGACATTCGGATACTGGCGGCCGAATTCAGCTATGGCTTTGGTGACCACCGAACCGACGAGTGCCGGAATGGAGATCAGACGAACATGCCCCTTGCGGCTCGCCCCGATCTCCGTTGCTGCTCGCGAAATATGCTCGATCCCGATGAATGCACGCAGAACCTCGTCGTAAAGTGCCTCTCCTTCCGGGGTCGGTTGAAGCTGACGGTTGCTTCGGATGAAGAGTTTGAAGCCGATCGCTTCCTCGAGATCAAAGATAAGGCGGCTTACCGCTGGCTGTGAGATATCAAGCAACAATGCTGCCTGGGTTGCCGTCCCAGTGGTCATGATCGCGCGAAACGCTTCGATCTGACGGATTGTGATCATGAATTAACTCGCATTGTACGGAGGGAGCAGAAAATCTGCCTCAGAATTCATGATGCCAGCAATTTAAGCAAGGCCCTGCCCAATGGTGTCAGAGTTCAGTTAGCCGTCGTCCACATCGAGGTGACAACAGGGGCGGAGATTAGGGGCAGCATGCCGCAAGGTTTGTGGGAAGTCCCGATCGCGAAGCGAACGGGCTTCAGAAGATTTAGATGCCGTTTTCGGAATTTTTCAGCCGGCATTCTATTTTCTGTCGCGTACAGAGACATGCTGGTCTGAATGCTCCAGCAGCCAATCACGGAAAAGTTCGGCGCCTCGCTTTCGTGGCCGAAGGCCGGGCATTGTGATGTGTACGGAATGACCCGTCCGATGGCGTACCGGGAAGGGGACGACAAGGCGGCCCGCGTTCAAGTGGCTGTCGACTATGTGCCTCCAACCCAATGCGATGCCCTGGCTGTGGACTGCCGCCTCGATTGCGCCGAGTATGTCAGTGAAGACCGAGGCGTATCTCACGTTGGATATCGGAACTCCTTGTTGAAGCAACCACGCCCGCCATGTCGTGCGGGCGCGATGCGGCTCTTCGACGTCCAGCAGGTGATAATTTATAAGGTCAGCCACACATGTTGCCGGTCGCATACCGGACAGGTAATCCGGGCTACAAATGGGCATGATCTCCTCTTCGAAAATGGGCCAGGAATCAATCCCGGGCCAACCTCCGTCGCCAAGTCGGGCAGATACGTCGATATCTTCCTGATTGAGGTTGTGGTCGTCCCGGCTGCTCTCTTCGATACGCAGGGCGACAGTCGGATACCGCTCCTTGAAGTCATGCAGCCGAGGAAGAAGCCAGAACTGAACAAAGGACGCGGAAAAGCAAACCCTGACGAGTTCCTGCGTCGGGGTTTTTTGGAGCGTGGCTATCACTTTGTATAGATGATCCAGTGATCCCTGAACTTCGGCATAGAAACGCTGGCCTTCCGCAGTCAATTCGAGGCGTGAACTTTCCCGTCGGAACAGCTTCAGACCCGTCGCCTCTTCTAGAAGCTTAATCGACTTGCTCACTGCGGGCTGAGTGACGTGCAGTTCCTGAGCGGCCGCAGTGAAACTCAGCCGTCTCGCTGCGGCTTCGAAAACAAAAAGGTAATTTGCGGACGGTACCAAGTCTCTGAGGCGATGCATAACTGCAAGTTATGAGGTGATGCATTTTTTTGCAAGATCACACGTACGTTCGATTGTTGTAGAAACATCATGAAACGGATGGGAGCCGACCTGCAGAGGATACTGGGTTGCTTCCCTTCTTTTATCAGCGTCGTCCAGTGCCAGATACGGAATTCATAACCACCCCTCCGGCAGATCATCCTCGCCGGCGGAGGGTCGTTGCGCGCGATATGAGAGCCGATATTCGGAGACGGTGCGTTTAGTTTGGTCCTATGTTGGGAGATTTCATGCGCTGGAAGAAATGCTTCACGGTTGTCGGTTGCCACGCCGCCGGCGAGGTGGGGAATGTCATTACCGGAGGAGTAATAGACGTTCCTGGGAAGACGATGTTCGAAAAAATGGAATATCTTGAGACCCGCGCCGACGACATACGCAAGCTGACCTTGTTTGAACCCCGCGGTGCGCCGTACGTCAATGCCAACCTGATTCTGCCAGCTTGTGACCCGTCCGCAGACTTCGGCTTCGTCATCCTGGAGAGCACCGAATATCCTCCCATGTCCGGAGCCAATGCCATCTGCGTGGCCACAGTCGCTTTGGAAACTGGGATAGTGGAAATGCAAGAACCGGTAACGACCCTCCGGATGGAAGCGCCGGGCGGTGTTATCGAGTGCAAGTGCACCTGTGACAACGGTAAGGCAACCGAGATCGAGTTCACCAACATCCCGTGCTTCGTTTATGAGCTCGACAAACAGGTCGAGGTCGAGGGCTTGGGGACGGTCACGGTCGACACAGCATTTGGCGGGATGAACTACGCGTATGTCGACGCGGCCGCTTTGGGCTTCAGCCTCAAGCCGGAAGAAGCGCGCGAACTATGTGCGGTCGGATTGAAGATCAAAGCAGCGGTAAATGAACAGTTGCAGACAGTCCATCCGGAGAACGGCAAGATTTCCGGTGTGTCGAACGTAGTGTTTCAGGGACCGGTCATCAGGTCCGGAAATACTCTGGAGAGCCAAAGCGCGACGGTTGTCTTGCACGGCAGAATTGACCGTTCTCCGTGCGGCACAGGCACTTCGGGCAGAGTGGCTGTGCTTCACGCCAAGGGGGTCCTCAAGGAGGGCGAGTGCCTGAAACACATCTCACTTGCTGGAACGAGTTTCGTCGCCACTGTAAAACACACCACCAAAGTCGCTGGTCGTGATGCGATCGTTCCAACTGTGGCAGGACAGGCATGGATAACGAGCATGGGGCAATACGGGCTCGATCCGACTGATCCCTATCCTCAGGGGCATATCCTTTCGGACGTTTGGTTCTAGCTTCTGTCGCAACGGTAATGTTGCGTGCCGCTCGGCATTGCATCAACTAACTCAGCGGAAGGAGCTTCGAACGACGACATAGATAAGATCCCCGCTGTTAGACCCAAGAACGGGCCGGGCTCCTGCGGGAATGATGAGTGGCGCGCTTCTGGCAATGGAAAGCGTCCTGTTTGGCCCGATGACACAACAGACAGCATCGCCGCTTACCAAAAAAGTTCAAAGAACAAAGGGAACGATTAAAATGAGCGTTTTGAAGATTCTGGTCACCGCGTCCCTGTGCGCAGTCAGTTCCGTTGCGGTCGCAGCCGACTGCGCCACAACACCCACGACCATCGACAAAGGCGTAATGACGGTTGCCGCCTACGACTACCCCCCATTTTCTGTCGTCTCATCTGATGGCGGCGTGACGGGAATTGACGCGGCTATTGTCGAGCGTGCGGCCAAGGCGAACTGCCTCGAGGTGAAGTATGTTGTCATGGATCCTGCGGCGACCATCCAATCGGTTATCAGCGGCAAAGCCGATGTCGCGATCGGAAGTTGGGCCAGGACCGAAAAACGCTCCCAGGTGATGGGTCTTTCCGCACCAACATATCTTGATCCCATGGGCGTCCTTTCACGGGATGGCAGTGCTGCCGTAGCTGACTTTGAGGGGAAGTCCGCTGGGACTATTCAGGGATTTCAATGGGTCGCCGACCTTCAGAAGGTCTTCGGCTCCGAACTGAAACTATATCCGAACGCGGTGTCGCTGGCGCAAGATCTGGAGAGTGGGCGGGTCGATGTCGCCTTCGATTCCTACAGTTTCGGCGTCTATAGCCAGCAGGCGACAGGAGCGTACAAGGGCATTCAGATCAAGCTCGCCACGCCGGACGAAAGGGTCAAAGCCACTCTGCAACCGTCGCAGGGAACAATCCTTTACACCAAGGATAACGAGTCGCTCGGGGAGGCGCTCGATCAAAGCATCGGGAGTACGCGCGAGGCCATTACCGACGATCTCCAAAAGGCGGGCTTCGACAAATCGCTCGCAAACGTCGGAGAACCGCGCATGGTGAAGTGACGGAACAGAGCTGCCGGGCTTGCCCGGCAGCTCTGACGCCGCCGTCATGACCGGCGGGCCTAAACCAACTTGGATCTCGGCAGGCGATCTGGAAGTTCGTGAACATGATTTCAGCTATAAAAGGCACGACCGGTTTGCCGGGAGATGAGTCAACATGCTCGGCCCCGTCACTGAAACCTGCATTGTCGGGCCAGCAACTCCGGACACTGGATATGAAAAAAGCGTCCCCCTCGGGGTCTATGCTCAAGGTGACTGGGGTGGGCAAAGCGTTCGGCACGCTCACGGTACTTAACGACATCAATCTTGAAGTCGGCGAGGGGGAAGTGGTGGCCATGATCGGACCAAGCGGATCTGGGAAAAGCACGCTGCTTCGATGTATCAACCAGCTCGAACCTCCCACAAGTGGCTCAATAACACTCGCCGGGATTACCATCGACGCGGGAATTGTCGCTACCCGACGTCAGTTGACGGAGCTCCGTCGCACTGCCGGCATGGTATTTCAGTCGTTCAATCTGTTTCCTCACATGAGCGTTCTCCGGAACGTAAGTCTGCCTCAGCAGCGCGTTCTCGGTCGTTCGCGTGTGGAGGCCGACGAGAGGTCGATGTCACTCCTTTCGCGGGTCGGGCTCGCGAGCAAAGCAAGCGAATATCCCGTGCGCTGCTCGGGGGGACAACAACAGCGGATCGCGATCGCCCGCGCACTCGCGCTTGATCCTGAGATCATGCTTTTCGACGAACCTACATCCGCACTTGACCCAGAGCTGGGGCTTGAAGTTCTCAACGTAATGCGAGAACTCGCCGACGGCGGCATGACAATGATCGTTGTCACTCACGAAATGCATTTCGCCGAAACGGTATCCGATCGGGTCGTCGTCATGGCAGACGGACGCATCGTGGAGGAGGGACCCAGCCGAGAGGTGATGAGGAATCCGCATTCTCAACGCGCCCGCCTCTTCCTGAACGCGGTAAAGAACAGATGACGCCTGGCTGGTATTTTATCGTCGTCGACGGGGTTCTCTGGACCGTGGTCGTCACGGCCGGCGCCTTTGCCTTGGGCGCGGCTTTTGCCGTACCCCTTTGCTTACTGCGTGTCTCCCGCGTGCCAGTCATCAAAATCGCGGCCTCGTCACTGATCATGTTCGTGAGGTCGGTTCCGCCCATCGTCTGGCTCTTTCTCGTCTACTTCGGCCTGGGCTCCGGGCCCCTTCAAGTTGGCGGAGCTCAGGCGGCGATCGTCGCGCTTGGGATAGTCACGGCGGCGAACATGGCAGAGATCTACCGAGGCGCTCTTGCAAGCATCCATCACGGGCAATGGGAGGCCTGCCGAGCGCTCAATTTTTCGAGCTGGTGGACGTTCTACGACGTTGTTGCGCCTCAACTGGTAAGGGTCGCCATCCCGTCGATGGCCACACACTTGATCGGTCTGATGAAGGATACTGCGATCGCGTCGACGGTCGGCGTTGCAGATATTGCTTTCCAGGCGAATTTTGTTTCCCGGCGTGAGTTCGAAGGGTTGAGGGTCTTTGCATTCGCTGGCCTCCTCTACATTTTTCTCAGTGTCCCGATAGCCGCACTAGCGCGATACACGGATGCTCAATTGCGTTCGAGGGTGGCGAGATGAGCGAACTGTTCGAATTTTGGTCTGACAATCTCTCGACGATGCTGGACGGCCTCGTCGTAAGCATCCAAGTGACATCGCTTTCACTTGTCTTGGGACTGCCTTTGGGCCTGCTGCTGGCCCTTGGCGTTCAATCGCGGTCCCGGCCGATCTATTGGATGTCGATGATGCTTGTGGAAATTGGCCGCGGTGCCCCGGCGCTCATTCTCCTTCAGTTTTGGTATTTCGGCCTTTCGAACGCCGGCATTACACTTTCTTCGTTTGTCGCCGCGGTGGCGGCCCTTGCTTGGAACACGGGCGCTTACACGAGCGAGATCATAAGGGCCGCTTTGTTAGCGGTACCGCAGGGACAGCGCGAAGCTGCTATTGCGACCGGCATGAACGGAACGGATACGCTGCGCTTCATTATCGTGCCGCAGGCACTGGTTGTCGCTGCCCCTGCTTTGCTCGGCTTCGCCGTCAGCCTCTTGCAGGCTACGTCGCTGTGTTTCGCAATCGCACTGCCTGAGCTTCTCTCACAAGCTTACATGATTGGGACCAATACCTTCCGCTACATGCCGATCCTTTGCCTTGCCGCGATACTCTATGCGCTGCTCTGTATTCCAGCCTCGATCATGGTTTCCGCTCTCGAACGCAGATATCACGTGCACGCGCGATAAACGGCTCCTGAGGAAGTGGCGCGGTGCAGGGCATCGCGACGTAAAGAGCGCAATGGACGAAATTTTATCAAAACTCGATGGCGCAAAACGTGTGTTGTTCGACGCATAACACGTCGTTCTGTTCCCGAAAAACGATCCACTATTACTGACGAAACCTCCTCCAAGATTGACGGACGGCACATGACAAACATGGCGCAAATGCAGGAACAACGACTTGATGCACTCAGGCTGACGCGCTCGGGCGCTCCCAAGTTACCGTCAAACCCATTTTTCGGGGTTGGGCCTATAACGGATGCGACCGCTGACGAAGTCGACAGCCGCTTGCGGCGAATTGCCTTCGACGCCTGGATAGAAAAGACCTATCGCAAGTACGATGATAAGGGCAACGACATCGGAGGATTCACAACCGCCGAGATCTCCCGGAGCATGCACCGCGGTTATCCGGCCGACAAAATTCTGACCGACATGATGCGAGCAATCCATCGGTACTTCGGTTTTCCGAAGTCGAACCGAATGGCGGTGGGACTGGGCGGTGGTCACAGCGGCTACACTGTCTGCGTCCAGCATCTGTTGAACGCGAATGACGCTTCCCAGCATGTCTACGTTGATACCCCCAAACCGGAGAGCGATCCCTCGAAGGCGGCGGGGTTCTTCCGCCAGTCCTGGGCAACCCAGCTGATCGAAATGCAGCGCTTTGCCGAAAAGGGCTGCGAGAGCCGCATCCACTTCGCCGCCTCCGAAGGCGTGATTCCGACGGCAGCTGAGCTTTCCGAGTTCGGCGTTTCAATCTTCGTCGGTGTCGGCCACGAGACGACGGGAGCAAACGCCTATACTAGCCGCGAGGTTCGCGAACTCCTGAGCTGGATAGACGGCGATCCGGAAAACCGCCATGCGGTTTTCGATGCTACATCAATGCTAGGCGCCATGCCGTGGGAACCGGAACTGGTTGCCGCCGTGATGGCGAAGTGCTGCCTGTTCATGCCCTTTCAGAAAGCGATCGGCGGGGTTTCGGGTTATTTTGTTGCCTCCTTCACGCCGCATGCCCTGGCTCTCATCGAGAAGAACCAGCAAAATCCGGCTTGGGCGATTCCACGGCAGCTGAAGATCGCGCCGCCGATCGATCCTAGGCAACCGCTTTCGGCGAAGCGCTCCGTGGATGCCGGCCCATTCTACGATGCCGCCGAAGACCGGATGCTGGGCGGCGTCATCAACACCTACAGCGCGCTCGCCTTTGCCGAGACCACCTTCGGCCTCTTGCAGTCGGAGGCGCGTGTCGGCTCTGTCGTTGAGCTCAACCGCCGTTCTGCCGCCAATCGTAAGGTGATCGACGAGTGGATCCAGTCGCATCCGCTTCTCTCCCTGACGGTCACCAACCCCGAACGGCGCGGCGCGGCTGTGACGCTTCTGAAGGTCAATGACGACGGCATCACCGATCCCGAGATCCACGCCCGCATCATTGCCCGCTCAAAGCAGTTGCTCGGCTATGAGGGAATTACCCATCCGAACGGTGAACATGAGCCTGGCCTGGACGCGGCGCGCTACGTCAATGCCTTCCCCGGCACACCAGGCGACTACCGCGCTTGGGTAGGGGGCATTCGCGAGCCGGAAGATATCATCGCACTCTTGGAGAATCTCCAATACGCCTACCTGCGGGCCAAGGTCGTTGTTCTTGAAGAGGAGATGGCAAAGAGCGGCGTGATCTTCGAAGCCCCGGTCAAGGAAGAGGGCGCCGTTCGCAAAGACGATCCAACGCGCGCCTACGCCGTGCTGATAGCGGATCTTGTGGGCCTGCGCTTCAATGCCGCGGGTCAGCCGGATCACAGCGAAATCAAGACCTATGTAGAAGAGAAAGGCGGCATCTTCCATCTCGGCCCGCTCGGCGACCGGTCCGCTCTCGAGAAGGGCCGCATCCATTTCTTCTACCAGCCGAATCTCAGCACCGTGGCAGAAATCCTCCCGCTGACCGACAAGGGTCAGTACGATGCGCTGATCGCCGCGGCGACCTTCATCCCGAAGGCCTCTGTCTTCCCGTTCGGTGGCGTGCGCATTGGCGCTGGAACCGGCAACATGGGGTCGGCTTCTTGGGGAGGCGGCAACGGCGAGGGTGGCAGCGCGCCGCTGATGAACACGCCTGGTATCAACAGCCGGGCGACCGCTCAGATGGCGATGAAGGCGATCTTGAGGGGCGTGCCTGACCTGCCTGTCGATGCGCTCCACCGGATGGTTGCAGAGGGTGACTTCGACACTGGCCGGCAGCTCAAGGACTTTCCGACTGCCAAGCTCGAGGGGCGGAAGATCGCCATTCTTGGCTACGGCAATATCGGACGCGAAGTCGCCAAGCTCGCCAAGGCGTTCGGCATGACGGTGGCGATCTATGCCCGCGAGCATCACAGGCGCTGGATCGAGGCAGAAGGTTTCGACTATGCGGCAAGTCCAGTTGCGGCGGCGAGTGGTGCCCACGTGCTCTCGGTCCATATCGGTCTCGGTCGCCTGGACTCGGCAACTGGCATCTATTCCAACGCGGGAACCGTCGATGTGAAAGTGCTAGGTGCGATGCACGATGGCGCGGTGCTGGTCAACTACGACCGCGGTGAGGTCGTCGACGCCATCGCGCTCGACCAAGCGCTGTCGTCCGGCAAGATTGCACACGCGGCAATCGACGCGGACCTGTTCAAGGACGCCACTACCGGCAGTCTGAGTGGACCGATGCTTCCTTATCTGCCACTCGAAAAGCGTCACAAGGGCAGGCTTGAGTTGCTCCCGCATGCCGCCGCCGACACCGATCATCCCTCGCGAGTGACCGGTGCGAAACAGGCAGTCGACCAGATCTTCGACGTCATCCAGTTCAAGTCGGTCACCAACCTCAAGGGTGACCTGCCGGAGGGCTATGTGTCAGCCGGCGCTCGCGCGCCCGTCGGGATTGGTCGGGTAACGAAGCGGGCGTTTGCGGAGGTCGGCGGCAAGCGCGAACTCCTGGAGGAGCTGCGAACGACGTCGGAAAATGTCGCCGCGATCCTAGGCGCTCTGTCTGCAGTCTCCGACGCGGACCATCGCGGTCGGATAACCGAGCGTTACAATGGTCTGCTCGTCGAAAGTGTCGACCGGCAGCGGGCACTGCTTGATCAACTCGGCCTCTATGGGCCAGCGGAAGAGTGAACCGTGGTGGCACCCGATCAACGCCGATCGTTCCTGGCCTCGCTTTTCGATGCTGCCGTTGCGGCCGCTGATCCGCGGAAGGTGATTGCAGCACATCTGCCGGGGCGGCCAAAGGGCCGCACCGTCGTCATCGGCGCGGGAAAAGGCGCCGCGCAGATGGCAAGGGCCTTGGAAAGCTGTTGGGATGGTCCGCTAAGCGGAGTCGTCGTTACACGATACGGCTTTGGTGCCGTTTGTGACAGGATCGAGGTCATTGAAGCCTCCCATCCAGTGCCGGACGAAGCTGGCCTTGTCGCTTCACGGCGGCTTCTGGAGACCGTTAACCGACTGTCGGCCGACGATTTAGTGATCGCCCTCATATCTGGCGGTGGCTCGGCGCTGCTACCGGCTCCGCCCGAGGGGCTGACGCTTGCGGATGAGATTGCGGTCAACGACGTACTCCTTGCGTCCGGAGCGCCTATTTCGGCCATGAACGTGGTTCGAAAACACCTGTCGCAAGTCAAAGGAGGCAGGCTAGCCGCGACAGCACATCCTGCGAAGGTTGTGTCACTCATCATATCGGATATACCGGGTGACAATCCGGCGCTTGTCGCCTCCGGCCCTACAGTGCCGGACGACACCACGAGGCATGACGCGCTTCGTACGGTCGAGCGCTATCGGCTCACTTTGCCTAAGGCAGTCATGCGGCATCTGCAAAGCGATGCCGCCGCCGCCCCGCACATCGGCGATCCACGGTTCAGCGGAAACGAGGTCCGTATCGTTGCATCGGCCGGCGTCTCACTGGAGGCGGCGGCTGTCGAGGCGCGGCGCCGTGGTGTTGAAGCGATCGTTCTGTCTGATGCAATCGAAGGGGAGGCAAGGGAAATCGCGCACATGCACGCCGCCCTCGCGATCCAGGTGGCGGAACGGAACGCGCCGTTCCGCAAGCCGGTCGTTCTTTTATCTGGCGGGGAGACGACGGTTACGCTTGCCGGAAACGGTAAGGGGGGGCGAAACAGCGAATTCCTCCTATCGCTTGCCATTGACATTGACGGCAAGAGTGCAATCACTGCGATCGCAGCCGACACCGATGGTATTGACGGATCCGAGAACAACGCGGGAGCCTTTGCTGACGGTAACACCGTTGCGAAGTTGGCTGCGCGATCGGTTGATGCCCGAAAACTGCTGGATACCAATGATTCCTGGTCGGCGTTCAACGCGATAGGCGACCTCTTTACTTCGGGCCCGACCGGCACGAACGTTAATGATTTTAGGGCGATTCTCGTTGAGTAGGGTCTCGCCCAGGCGCTTACAGCGCGCCGCTGGGAATTAGAGGCCGAGGCTGTAACCGTAGCTTTCTACCCCTTGCTCATCGCACGGTGACGATCACCTGAATTTCGTGCATGAACAGGATCGCGCGCTACGTTCACACCGGCGCGTGGTCTACAGCCATGACGATTGCATCGCTGTTAGCCCGGGGCCGCACCTGTGATCGAACGGGTCGCGATCGATAGCGTTGCGGCTTCGTCTCCTACACTCAGCTCTCTCATTGCTTCCACTCTCGAACGCCATCTGACCGCAGAGGAGCCTGCAACGATCGGCGAGACGGACAAGGCAATGACGCAGGCTGGAAGGTGGCAGGCATTAACGCAGCAAAAGCCGGGGCGGATATCGGTTTTATCGGGCATACATCCCTCGGCGCGGGACTGCCGACAGGTGATGTGCGCCGCTATGACTTCAATGCCTGCCTGCGGTTCGTTGGCAAGCTGATGGTAACGGAAGTCCTTGCAACGGCACTGGAGGAAATCCTTGCACGCTGCAATCAGGATGGCGAGATCGCACTTCCAGCCCGCACCGACGATTGTCGTTATGCCAGCCCGACAAACCGAAGCCGAAAGTTCGCTACAAGCTGGTTTGCAACGACTGGTCGGGAACCAATCAGAAAGCTATTTCGGCAGAAGCGATCTTACGTTCACCGAAGTCGCCGATATCAAGATCAAGCAGACCTTCATGGATGCCTTGAGCCCATAGCAGATGGTATGAACGGCTTGGGCCTCGCATCTGGGTCTCGACCGGACGTGCTGCACTTCGAGTTGATGATAGACGATGGTCTGTACGACTGACTACAAACCTCAGAAATAGAATGATGCCGGACGGGACGTTCTGCGAAAGAGACGGTCGCGACCGGTCGTCACGATCTTGATGCCTGGATGGCGCTGCTGGAAAGACGACGGTTTGGGAACCAGCCGATTGGCTGCAAGTGACGTCGAAGCTGCGACAGTAATGTATGGCGCATCGTTAGTGGGATTGTCTTCCGGCTCCGCTCGATCCGCTGAAAGCCTGACCGGATATTGTCGTTCGGCAATCGTCCCGCATCGGTAAGCTCCCCCCGGTTATCGCGCACGAACGAATCCACATTGCAATGGCGATCAAGCGTCTTGATCGCGTGTTAGATGCTCGGCTGCGTATTCAACTCCACCGCGAGCTGAAGTTCAGCTTGCCCTGGTTGCGGCCGCGAAGACGAACAGTGAATGAGTTGAGGGCTCATAGGATGAAGCCTTGACATAATCTGAATTTATATCAGTCGTCTTCGATTTCGTCTCCAGAGGCACGAAAATGTCGTCTACGCTCCTGGAACCGTAGCGGAACTCATTTGCTTTCGCGGTCGGCCCGACTCTGCGCGCGCACATGTGACCTCTCATCCACATCTGCGCGTGAACGGTCGAGAACCTGTTGCTGAATGACAAACAACGTTTGGGGTCTTGCGGTGAGAACTCGTCCAGCATGGCTGACGCGCCGCTTTCGATGCGCGGGGCGTAATGCAACTTGGAAGTTATCGTATAATGTGTGTATACGAAGATTATACAAATCTCTTGACTCGGTGGGAGCGTCGTGCGACCTTGAAATCACGACGCGAGTAGGTTCTCGCAGTAATCAGGAACATCCAAATGCCATCATCGAACCTTCGTGGTGTGCTATCGGTCGATCCGCCGAGTTTGATGTCTTATGATGCGGTATCGCCACTCCTAACGTGGCGCGGTGCTGTCGAGGCGATCCGTGCCGGCCATGCTTCAGCGCGCCCTAATCAGGCCGACATTCTGATTGGCCCAAGCAAAGGGTTGCTGCTCAATCGTGCCGCCTTCATCGAGGATCTCGGTTACGCCGTGAAGGCGGAAACAGTATTGCCAGCTAATGCCGCGGAGGGTCTGCCGTCGGTTCAGGGCGCAGTCCTTCTGTTCGACGCCAAGACCGGCTCGCTCCGCGCCGTCATCGACAGCAAGCTGGTCACTGAATTCAAGACAGCGGCGGATTCCGTTCTCGCTGCAGAAATCTTGGCGCGCCCGGAAAGTCGCCACCTGCTGATTGTGGGCGCCGGCGCAGTAGCTAAGAACCTGGCGCGGGCCTATAGTGCAGCTTTTCCTCGTCTCGAGCGAATTTCCATCTGGGCTCGGCGTCAACAGCAGGCAGCGGAACTCGTCTCCTCGCTAAATGATCTCGGCCCGGATCTGTCCGTCGCAGAAGACCTCACGTCGGCGGCGGCAAGCGCTGATATTGTGTCATCTGCTACCATGGCACGCGAACCAATTATTCTTGGAAGGTGGGTTCGAGCGGGAACGCATGTCGATCTCATCGGCGCGTTCACGCCGGACATGCGCGAGTCGGACGACGAGTTGATCGCCAAGGCAAAGATTTATGTCGACTTTCGCGATACAACCGTCAGTTTTGTCGGAGATCTCACCCAGCCGATCGCTTCGGGTGTGATATCGCGGACCGATATTCTCGGCGATCTCTACGATCTCGTGGCGGCAGGTAGGCCGGTTCGCGGGAGCGCATCTGATATCACGGTGTTCAAGAATGGTGGCGGCGCCCATCTTGATCTGATGATCGCGAACTATGTGGCCGAGGTGGTTTCGCGCGCCAAACAGTAGCGCGCCGACCCTTCAATCAACTCACATTTTTTCTCGGGCCCTGGCCAAGCGGCCGAGGTAGACGAGCAAAAGAGCAGGAATTCCAAATGGCCTTCAAGAGAACACTTCAAGCTATCGAGACCCACGGCGGAACCCCCATGCGGGTTGTCACTGGAGGCATTCCGCACATTCCCGGTGCAACCGTCTATGAAAAGATGAAGTGGCTGGAAGAGAACGACGATGGACTTCGGAAGCTTCTTTTGCGTGAGCCGCGTGGCTATCCCGCGCACTGCTGCAACATCATCGTTCCGCCGTGCCATCCCGAAGCCGATGCAGGCTATATCATTCTAGAGCAGATCGAATATCCGATGATGTCGGGCGGGAATACAATCTCCGTCGCGACTGTGTTGCTCGAGATGGGGATGCTGCCCATGAAGGAGCCGGTGACGGAGTTGGTTTTGGAGGCCCCCGCCGGACTTATCCGTATCAAGGCAGAGTGCAGCGGAGGCAAAGTCAAGAATGTGACCTTTAAGAACGTACCCGCTTTTGCGGTGCATCTAGATGCCGTTATCGATGTTCCCCATCTCGGAAAGATTACAGTCGACGTGGGCTGGGGTGGCATGTTTTACGTTATTGCCGACGTCAGGCAGTTCAAGGGCCTAGAGCTGATACCGGAACATGGCCGTGAGATCACCCGGGTGTCTTCGATGATCCGGGAGGCGGCAATCGAGCAACTCCCAGTCGCGCATCCGGACTATCCGGGCGTCGGTATCACAGTGTCGCAGCTCACCGGGCCAACTGAAGATCCGAAAGCCGACTGGAAAAATGCTGTCACAATGTCCTCTGGCACATTCTCCTGGGACGATCCCTCGACCTGGACGGGCGCCATCGACAGATGCCCCTGCGGTACGGGGACCTGCGCGAAGATGGCAGTCTTGCACGCGAAGGGCGAGCTTCCACTGCATCAGGACTTTCGACACCAGGGCATCGTGGGCACAGTCTACACGGGCCGCCTGGTCGAACAAGTGGAGGTCGCTGGGCGAACCGGAGTCGTCCCTACGCTTAGTGGGACCAGCTGGATTCACGGGTTCAATACGATTGTCGTGGACAGCGACGACCCATTTCCCGAGGGTTTCACGCTCGGTGACATCTGGGCCTGACTATTATTGTTCTCAATAGGTTTGGGGTCCCGGCTAAAGGTTCCGACCGGAAACGTATAAGATAAGTATACACTCGTTATACAATAATTTTGACTCCGTCGCCTTGGTGTGTCAGGCTGTTCTGGTGTGGAATGCGATAGTCGGGAGGGAGCCGTGAGAGGCGGAAAAGACGGGCTTTACGAAGACATAAAGCGGAAGATCTTGACTATGGAGCTTGAGCCAGACCAGGACCTCGATGAGGGGTCGATCGGCGATGGCTATGGTCTTTCGCGGACGCCGGTTCGCGAAATCTTCCGTCGCCTCGAAGGCGAGGGATACATTGAAATTCGGGCAAACCGCGGCGCGCGCGTCAGCCCTATGACACACCAGTCACTCCGGCAGTTCTTTCTAGTCGCTCCGATGGTCTACGCGGCAATCGGCCGATTGGCAGTTCAAAACTTCAAGAAGAGCCAACTTGTCGACCTAAGCGACACTCAGGAGCGCTTCCGTCGCGCAAGTATCACTGGCGACCCGGATTCTATGGTGCTTGAGAACAACCGCTTTCACGAGATCATCGGCGAGATGTCTGGCAATGTATTTCTGAAGCCAAGCCTTGATCGGCTGCTGATCGATCACGCCCGCATTGGCCACACTGTCTTCAGACCGCGCAACGACGACATGCGCCGGCGCTTGCAGCTGTCGGTTGAGCACCATGATGGGTTCATCGCGGCAATCGCCGCCCATGACGAAGATGCTGTAGTCGATCTCGTTTTCGAGCATTGGGAATTGTCGCGTTCCAACATGGAAATGTTTGTCGCGCCTACAGGAATGAAGGCGGATGCCCTCGTGGAAGGCCCAGCTAACGAGATGGAGAAACAATCTTGAAATTCGAAGGCATTTATACTCCGGCGGTAACGCCGCTCTGCCCGGACGGGCAGATAGACAAGAGGGCGTTCGCAGCCGTGCTGGAATCGCTGATCGAAGCGAAAGTGCACGGCATCATCATTGGCGGTTCCACCGGTGAGTACTACGCCCAAACTTCGCAGGAGCGGATCGATCTTGGCGCCTACGCCAAGGAAGTAATCGGAACCCGACTCCCTCTCGTCATCGGCACGGGTGCGACACGCACGGAGGATTCCGTTGCTTACGCCAAGGCGGCGAAGGAGATCGGCGCGGATGCCATTCTTGTCGCCTCGCCGCCCTACGCGCTGCCGACAGAAAAGGAAAACGCCGTCCACGCGTTGACGATTGACCGCGCGGCGAATTTGCCAATCATGCTCTACAACTACCCTGCCCGCATGGGCGTGATGATGGGCGAGGAGTATTTTTCGCGGGTCGGCAAGTCGAAGAACGTCGTCGCCATCAAGGAAAGCTCCGGCGAGACGGCAAACCTGCACTTGCTCGCACGAAAGTTCCCACATATTGCGCTCTCCTGCGGTTGGGACGACCAAGCGCTAGAGTTTTTCGCTTGGGGTGCGAAGAGTTGGGTTTGCGCTGGTTCGAACTTCCTGCCGCGCGAGCATGTCGCGCTCTACGAGGCCTGCGTCCTCGAAAAGAACTTCGACAAAGGCCGGGCGATTATGGCGGCGATGCTGCCGCTCATGGATTTCCTTGAAGGCGGCAAGTTCGTGCAGTCAATCAAGCATGGCTGCGAAATTATCGGGCTTAAGGCCGGCCCGGTCCGCGCACCGCTGCGTCCCATGAATTCCGAAGAAAAGCGAACCCTCCAGACTGTCGTCTCCACCTTGAAGCGCACAGTCGCCCTGATTACGTCGGGAGCCAACAATGCATGAACCCTTGACTGCAACCGAATACAAGGCGATTGCCGCCGGACTTGAGCTGCCTACCAACGCCTTTATCGATGGAGCCTTCCGGCCGACCAATTCCGGCAAGACGTTCACGACAATCAACCCCGCCACGGGCGATGTGTTGGCGGAGATCGCGGCCTGCGATGCCAGCGACGTGGATTTCGCCGTCGCAAAGGCCAGACAAGCATTCGAGGATGGCCGCTGGCGCCAGCAATCGCCAGGTGACCGCGCGGCCGTGCTCCTCAAGTTCGCCAAACTGCTGGAGGACAACCGCCATGAACTGGCCGTCATGGAAAGCATCGATAGTGGCAAGCCGGTGCGCGAATGCCAGACTGTCGATGTTCCCGATACGATCCATACGATCCGCTGGCACGCGCAGTTGATCGACAAGCTTTACGACAACACCAACAATGTCGGGCCGAACGCCTTGGCGATGGTGGTCCGCGAACCAATCGGCGTGGTCGGCTGTGTACTGCCGTGGAACTTCCCTTTGCTGATGCTTGCCTGGAAGATCGGTCCGGCGCTTGCCGCAGGTTGCTCGGTCGTGGTGAAGCCGGCGGCGGAAACCACGCTGACGACGCTGCGTGTTGCCGAACTCGCTCATGAGGCGGGCATTCCGGCGGGGGTGTTCAATGTCGTGACGGGCAGCGGCAAGGACGTTGGTGAGCCGATCGGCCTACACATGGACGTCGACATGGTGGCCTTCACAGGCTCAACGCCTACTGGCCGCCGTTTCCTACGCTATGCGGCAGATTCGAACCTCAAGAAGGTCGTCCTCGAGTGCGGCGGCAAAAACCCGGCCGTCGTGCTGGCCGATGCAGAAGACCTCGATCTCGTCGCCGAACAGGTGGTCAACGGCGCCTTCTGGAACATGGGTGAGAATTGCTCAGCAACTTCCCGTTTGATTGTCCATGCCAGCATTAAGGACGAACTGCTGAAACGCGTCGGAGCTTACATGCGCGAATGGAAGACCGGCGATCCGCTTGATCCGGAAAACCGCATTGGCGCACTCGTCAGCAAGAGCCATTTTGACAAGGTTAAATCCTTCCTCGACGATGTAGCCAACGAGAAACTGACCCTTGTGGAAGGTGGGAATACCTATGAGGGTGCCTTCATCGAGCCGACGGTGGTCGACGGCGTGTCGCCGGCAAGCCGCCTCTTCCAAGAAGAAATCTTCGGCCCGATCCTGTCGGTTACGACCTTTGAGAATCTCGCCGAGGCCGTGTCCCTCGCAAATGACACCAATTATGGCCTGACAGCGTCGGTCTATACCGGGAGCCTCCGCAACGCGATCCGGCTTTCCCGAGACATTCGCGCCGGTCTCGTTACGGTTAACTGCTTCGGCGAAGGTGACGCTTCGACGCCCTTTGGCGGCTATAAGGAGTCCGGCTTCGGCGGGCGCGACAAGTCGGTCTTCGCTCACGACAACTATTGCGAACTGAAGACGATCTGGATCGACGTCTCGGAACGCTCGGTGGACGAGACGATACGATGAACGCCGGCGCCGTCAGACGATTGCCGGTAGAAAATCGCTTTACGGGCTGGGAGGCGATCAACCAGTGTTCGTGCCTAGCGCGAAGCTTCGATGGCAGTGTGACGGCGGACTGGCCGATCTTCGACGCGGGCTTTGCGGGTCTTTCTGCGGCTCGCCACCTTCTGGAAGTTCGTCAGCACGATAAGATCGCCGTGCTAGAGTCGAGTGAGATTGGAAAGGGGTCGGCGGAGCGCAATTCGCGCCGAAACCATGTTCCGGCCGTTGGCGAGGTGGAGGAGGGGCCTTTCTCCGCCTGCTGCGCAAACGGTCTCAGCACCGTGAAAAGTACGCTCGCCGGGGTTATGTCTTCGAACCTCGAAACAGGCCAGATCTCTCGCGAAATCGGCCAATACATGGATCACCAGATGCCGGCTCGGATACCGCCGTCGCCATTCGCGTCGCTCGGAATCAATTCGGTGATCCGGCTACAGGAATTGCGTGCGGGCTGCGAGGGATAGTTCCTCGCCGCGCAATATCAGAACCGTACAATAAGCCGGTTTTGAACGATAATGGGAACGAAAAGAGGGAATGCGACAATGAAAATGTTATGGAAAGCATTCTGCGCTGCGGCAATGGTTGGGGCGACGATTTTGTCGGCCCATGCCGAAGAGAAGACGATCACCATGGGCACAATGTCGTGGGAGGATTTGACGCCTATTACCGGCATTACCAAGAAGGTGCTGGAAGACAAGGGTTACACGGTTAAGGTCGTGGAGTTCTCCGAATGGGGCATCGCCTATGCTGCCCTGAGCAAGGGCGACATCCAGATCATCACATCGCAGACCGACTATGTTGCGCAAGACTACTGGGAGAAAAGCAAGAACCGGCTTGAGAAAATCTCGCCTGTTTCGCATGGATTGTATCAGGCGATCGCTGTGCCGGACTACGTCACGATCGACTCTATGGAGCAGTTGAACGACAATGCCGACAAGTTCGGCGGAAAGATCGTCGGCATTGAGCCCGGCTCGGGCCTGATGCGTGATACTGGCAATGCCGTCAAGGAATACGGCCTCAAGCTCCAACTCGTCGAAGGCAGCACCGCGGCAATGACGGCCGCGCTCAAGTCTGCCATCGATCGGCAGGAGTGGATTGCTGTCACAATCTGGGAGCCGTCCTGGATGATGCAGAAGTATCCCGTCAAGTTCCTCAAGGACCCGAAGGGCATCTATCCGCCGCCGCAAAGCTACTACTGGATCGGTCACAAGGGCTTTTCCGAAGAGAATCCGCATGCCCGTGAAGTGCTCGCGAGCGTGTACGTCCCACTCGCCGACATCACAGCGATCAATGGCGCGGTGAGCGACGGCAAGACCATGGACCAAGCGGTGGCAGACTGGATTGGAAGTCATTCCGACCTCATCAAGCGTTGGGAAAACATCAAGGACGAGTAATCGACGCGACGGATCGCTTTCTGCAAAAGGCGGTCCGTCGGCATCCGGACAAAGGAGAGCCGATCATGAACCGGCCCATAGGGAACATGACGAACACTGCGCAAACCGATGCAAATGAAATTTTGGTCGACTGCCGGTCGGTCTGGAAGATTTTCGGACATCGCGCGGCCGACGCTATCGAGGCGGTGGAGAAGCGCGGCCTTTCGAAGAAGGACGTTCTTAAAGAATTCAACTGCGTGGTCGGCGTCTCCGATGCCAACCTGCAGGTACGCCGCAGCGAAATCTTCTGCATCATGGGCTTGTCAGGTTCGGGCAAGTCGACGCTTATCCGTCTACTCAATCGCCTGATCGAGCCGAGCCTTGGCAAGGTGATTGTCAAGGGCAAGGATATCGCATCGCTCGACGGCGCCGCGCTAAGGGACATGCGAGCGCGCAACATCGGTATGGTGTTCCAGAGCGTCGCCCTGCTTCCGTATCGCACCGTGTTGGAAAATGCCGCGTTCGGTCTCGAGGTTCGCGGCGTGGTCAGGGACGAACGCAACAACGTGGCGCGTGCGGCGCTCGAAAAGGTCGGCCTTGCTGACTGGACCGAACGGTACCCGTCGGAGCTTTCCGGTGGCATGCAACAGCGCGTCGGTCTTGCTCGCGCCATCGCTGCCGATCCTGAGATCATCCTCATGGATGAGCCCTTTAGTGCGCTCGACCCGCTGATCCGCCGCCAACTGCAGGACGAGTTTCGCGAACTC
>NZ_JAEPRP010000036.1:0-9814 GCF_016652895.1 Ensifer sp. SSB1 | reverse complement strand
CACCAAGTCGCTCGGCAAGTCGGCTGTCTTCATCACCCACGATCTGGAAGAGGCGATCCGCATCGGTGATCGTATCGCGATCATGAAGGACGGCGTGATCGTCCAGGTCGGCAATGCGGAGGAGATCGTCACCAAGCCCGCGGATGACTATGTCGCGGAATTCGTCGCAGGCATATCCCGGGTCCATCTCGTCAAGGCGCATACCATCATGCAGCCCATCGGCGACTACCAGGCGGCAACACCCGGCGTGGATATCGACGGACTTCCCCGCACGACGCCCGACGCCGATATCAGCACCTTGATCGAGCTCACCATGCAATCCAACCGTGATGCGCTTGCCGTGGTCGAGGGCGACGTCATTGTCGGCGTTGTGACGACCCGCGATTTGCTCCGCGGCGTCGCGGCCTGACGGCGGGAGGGTGTGCGATGGACATGAACACCATACCTAACGCCTTCGACGAGGTGATCGACAATGCCCTCTATTGGGTGAGCGACCATGGTGAAGGCCTGTTCGACTTCATCCGCGCCCTGCTCGAGGGCACCTATGACGGCATCCTCTGGATGCTGCAGCTTGTGCCATTCTATGTGATCGCGGCCCTGATCGCACTCGTCGGCTGGCGCTTGATGAACCTCTGGTCGGGCCTGCTTGCCGGCATCGCGCTTGTAGTCTGCGCTTTGATGGGCCTCTGGGCGGAAACGATGAGCACGCTCGCGCTCGTCGTCACCGCCACGGTACTTGCGCTCGTCACCGGAATTCCGCTCGGAATCACCGCTGGCTATTTCCGCTCGCTCGATCGCTATTTGGAGCCGGTCCTCGACTTGATCCAGACGCTGCCTCCCTATATCTATCTGCTGCCAGCGATCGCGCTCATGGGTTTCGGGCCAGCGACGGCACTCGCTGCGACCTTCGTCGTTGCCATGCCACCCGCCGTGCGCCTGACCGCGCTCGGTATTCGCCAGACGCCACATGTCTTCATCGAGCTCGGCCAGGCGAGCGGGCTTACCGGGTGGCAGATGTTTACGAAGATACGGCTGCCCTTCGCGCTGCCGAGCATCATGGCCGGCATCAACCAGAGCCTCATGATGGCCTTCGGCATGGTGGTGATCGCGGGCATCGTCGGCTCCGGCGGTCTCGGCGAGACCATCTACGGCGCTGTGCGCACTCTCGATATCGCGACCTCGATCAATGCGGCGATCGCGATCGTCATTCTCACTATGATCCTTGACCGCCTGACGCAGAGCGCGGCGGCACGCAGCAAGGGGAGGGCCGATTGATGCTGGAGACCCTTCAGTTTTCTCCTGGCGCCTATCTGGCACCGGTTGTCGATTGGCTGAATACCAAATTCCATCCACTGTTCAGCCTGATCACGAAAATAATTGAGACGTTGCTAAACAGCATCGAGGCATTTCTCCTTGTGCTTCCCGCCTATGGCGTGATCGCCGTTGCGACGCTCCTAGCCGGATACCTGATAAGTATTCGGATCGGCATCGTGACGGCCGTGGCGCTTGGCTTCTGCTTCATCTCCGGTCTCTGGACCGCGTCGATGCAGACGATAGCGCTCGTCACCGTCTCGGTCGCGATCTCGGTTCTGATCGCCTTCCCGCTCGGCATTCTCGCCGCGCGCCGGAAGGGCTTCGAGTCAGCGCTACGCCCCATACTCGACATCATGCAGACGGTGCCGCCCTGGGTCTATCTCATCCCGGCCGTTATGATTTTCAGCCTCGGTCGCGTGCCGGCTATTATCGCGACCATCGTCTACGGCATCCCGCCAATGCTGCGGCTGACTACGCTCGCCTTCAACCAGATCCGAAAGGACCTCATCGAGCTCGGCAACGCGATTGGCGCGCCGCCGCGCGCCATCCTGTTCAAGATCGAAATTCCCTCGGCAATGCCGACGCTACTTGTCGGTCTCAACCAGTGCATCCTGCTTTCTCTGGCAATGGTTGTTTTGGCGGGCCTGGTTGGTGCTGGCGGGCTTGGGGCGGAGGTTACGCGCGGACTGACGCGCATGGAGATGGGCCTCGGCCTTCGCGCTGGCCTCGCCATCGTCGCGGTGGCAATTCTGCTCGATAGGGTCTCGCGCAACGCCCTGCACCGGCCACGCGAGGCGGCTGGATCCTCCTGACCCGAGAAGGGAAAACCCACATGCGACGCAGCTTTTTCTGCATAGATGCTCACACCTGCGGCAATCCAGTGCGGTTGGTCGCGGGAGGCGGTCCTATTCTACCACATCTGCCGATGGCGGATCGCCGTGACCTCTTCGTGCGCAATCATGATTGGGTCCGAAAGGCACTCATGTTCGAGCCGCGTGGGCATGATATCATGTCGGGCTCGATCATTTATCCCCCGTTCAGGGAAGATTGCGACTTCGCGGTGCTGTTCATCGAAGTGAGTGGCTGCTTGCCGATGTGTGGAGCGGGCACCATAGGAACCGTGACGATCGCGATCGAAGAGGGCCTGATCACACCACGGGTGCCGGGTCAGCTTGCCATCGAAACGCCGGCTGGTAGGGTCGATGTTCGCTACGAGAAGCCCGGCGAACACGTCGAATCCGTCCGCCTGTTCAACGTCGCAAGCTATCTCCATGCGGCCGACGTCGCCGTCGATGTTCCCGGACTTGGTCGCCTGACCGTCGATATCGCCTATGGCGGTAATTTCTACGCCGTGATCGATCCGCAGGAAGCCTGGGCGGGGCTGGACGGCATGTCCGCCGGCGATATCGTCGATCTTAGTCGGAAGCTCCGTGACGCACTTGCGCCGATCTGCGATCCTGTCCATCCGGACGACGACCGTATACGCGGCGTACATCACGCGCTCTGGTGTGATGGGCCGAAAAGCTCCGAAGCGGACGGGCGAGGGGCCGTCTTTTACGGAGACAAAGCCATCGACCGTTCGCCTGGCGGCACAGGCACCTCAGCGCGCATGGCCCAGCTTTACGGAAAAGGTCGTCTCAAGGTCGGCGAGCGTCTCAGGCAGGAAAGCCTGATCGGCACGATCTTTGAGGGCCGGATTGAAGCGGAAGAGCGGGTCGGTCCTTTCAAAGGGATTCTACCAAGCATCGGGGGATGGGCCCGGATCATAGGTCACAATACTATCTTCGTCGACGATCGAGATACTCTGATGCACGGTTTCCAGATCGCCTGACAAGCACAGGACAACTGATCGAGTCAAAGCTGCCGTGTCCAGGGTTTCGCAAACTGTGGCTTTGTCGATGCTTCGAACTTCGACTACATCGTGATCGCCGGTGAATTCCTTGGACACGTGCCCGCGATCGATTGCGAAACGATCCGCTTCCTCAAAAAGCGGACACGTTGAACGTACCGCTTGTCGGGTTATGAGCCGGGTCGTTTGTTCTCGCGGAATTGGGCTGATGAAGCGGCACCTCGATAGCCACGGACGAAAGGGCCTTGGCTGAAACATAATATTGATTCATTTCCGAGCACCCTCCCTGCAAGTATCATGCTCGGAATGAGGGGCGGGCGGCGGTCATCGCCGCCCGCTCTGACTGCCGGGAAAGGCTTACGTTGCCTAAAGCACTCGTTTCTGTCTGCCCACTCGCTATTTCGGGATTTGCGGCTTTAGGCCGAGATTTGGTGGATCATATTCTATTCGGCCGCCCAGCTTTTTGAAGCCTGGATTTGCAGCGCCGAGCATCAATGGACACTACGACGGAGAGCGGCCCTCGGATCGAGAGCGGTAGATTCCGAACGGACGTAGTTTGGGCATTGTCACTGATTTTTCGAAGTTCGGTTCCCCTGTGCTGGGTTTCGGTTGATCGAGAGCAGATGTTAACGTCTCCGGTGCGGAAACCCTAGACGCGCCTATCTAAGGTTCCACATGGCGTCCATCACCGCATTGACTTCTGCGCTTTTCCGGCTTTCCGGCAGCGTCCACGCATTGATGGAAAGACCGAGCGGAACGCTATCGAACGGGGCAACGAGTGCTCCGCTTTCAAGATAAGGCTGGACGAGCGACCTGCGTCCCATAATGACGCCCAGGCCCAAGAGCGCCTCCTGAACCGCTACGGCATACAGGGAGAAGCTGGGTCCCGCGCCAAGTTTGAACTTTTCGTCAAGGCGCATACCCTGCACCCAGACCTTCCAGTCTTCCCATACGACGTCACCGATACAGGTGACATCGGCAAGGTCCGCGGGTTGAGTAAGCTTGCCCGCTACCGAGGGCGCGCAAACCGGAGTGATGTGCTCGTCGATGATGTGCCTGTGATGGCTCTCGGCTTGTTCCGTGTAAAACAGCGAGATATCAAAAGGGCCCCGCTTGAGGTGCGGCGGTTCCTCGAGCGCCGTGACCGAAAGGTCTATGGTCGCAAACTTCTGCCGCAACTGAATGACGCGCGGCGCAAGCCATAGCTGCGCAAGCGCCGGAGAGGTCACGATGTGGACGCTTGTAGGCAGGGCAAGCCGCCGGAGCTTCCGTGCGGCCTCGCCCAATGCGTCAAAGGCTCCGGTGAAATCTTCCTGCACGCTCCGACCCAATAAGGTCAGCCTCACACCCCTTGCCTGCCTCTCGAAGAGTTTGGCTCCGTATTCATCCTCAAGCAGTTTTACCTGCGCGGCAACCGCACCGGCTGTGACCGACATTTCTTGGGCGGCTTGGGCGAAACCGCCCAGCCTCGCCGCCGCCTCAAATGCACGCAGCGCGTTGAGCGAGGGAAATCGATCGTAGTGGGGCTTGATCGCCATTACTTAGCCTCAGTTTTTCTGGGCCTAGATTTGTCGAAATCTCGTTTGTGGTCAACGGGCGGACCGTGGAAATCTCGTCGCATGGCGAAAGGGACAGGTCGCCTTCGGCCGCCGGGTCAACCGCCGTCGAACCTCCAACAACGGGCTTACGATGAAGATTTCCGCTATCGAATTGTATGAATACGATCTGACGTATTCCCACGGCACCTACATCATGTCGAAGGGTCGCTCTGCCAAGCAGCAACCTTCGAACCTCGTTCGCATCATCACCGACGACGGGATTGAGGGATGGGGCGAAGCCGCCACCCTGTCTGGGAATTACCTTCCCGTTTTCGCTGGCAGCACCAGTGCCGCCCTTCGCGAACTAGCTCCGTACCTGCTCGGTGAAGACCCACGCAAATTCACGCGTCTTCAACGGGTCATGTCCGGCGTGCTTATGGGGCAGGCAAATGCAAAAAACGCATTTGACGTCGCGTGTTGGGATATTTTCGGGAAGTCCGTTGGACTGCCAATATCGGCGATGATCGGCGGCGTGCTCAGCACGGACCTCCCAATTTTCGAAGCGATACCGCTATCGTCGGCACAGAACAGCATTGACTACGTGCACAAGCGCAGCGCCGCCGGTATCAAGCGCTTCCAGATCAAAGTGGGCGACGATCCGATCGCCGACGCCACGCGTACACGCGAACTCATCGAGTCCTCGGACAAGGACATTTTCTTCTTTATCGACGCGAATGCCGGATGGACATTCCTGGAAGCCGCCACCGCGATGCGGAAGCTCGAGGACCTTGGCGTCTATGTCGAACAGCCGTGCCTAGACCTTGCCGACTGCGCCATGCTGCGCAAAGTTTCGTCGCTGCCGTTGGTAATCGACGAAAGCCTCCTAACATTTGCCGACCTCTACCGCGCCAAGTATGAGGTTTCCGCAGGGGCGCTGAACATAAAACTCGGACGTCTCGGCGGCATCACCCATGCCGTGAACATGCGGAATGCCGCCCAGAACCTCGGAATGCACTTTTGCATCGAAGACGTCTGGGGTGGCGACGTCACTGCGGCCGCCGTTTCCCACGTAGCGGCAAGCGCGCAGCCCGAATACCTGATGCACACTTCGTTCTTCAACGACTGGACCAACGAACACGTTGCCGGATACCAGCCGCGGCAATTCAACGGACGCGGCGCTGCGCCTACAGGGCCTGGTCTCGGGATTGAGATCGACCGCGATTTCATCGGTGCTCCAGTCGCCACCTTTCGCGCTTGAAGCCATAGAACGAGCTAAACATCGAGATTCATTGCGCAAATTCCAGTCAGGCCGAAGGTCGCGTCGAACGAATGAACCGGACGCTGCGAGACTTCCTAGTCAAGGAATTATGGCTGGCGGGTATCGATGACGTGGAGGCTGGCCATGCATTTCTGCCTAGCTTCACCGAGCACTACAACGCGCGGTTTGCGATCGTCCCTGCCCGACCCGATGACCTGCACTGGCCGATGAACTTGGCGTCGGATCGGCTGGCCGAGATCCTGTGCAAACGCGAGCAGCGCTACGTCGGATCGCAGCTGACGTTTTCGTTCGAGCGCCAGCGGATCATGCTTGAGGAGACCGAGATGTCGCGCGGTTTGGCCGGTCGCTATGTCGAGACTTATGCCTATGCGGACGGTCGATTGGATGTGTGGGGCCTGATCGTAAGGCTTCCGACGATCGACAGTTTTCTACGGGTAGCCCGGCCAAAACGGAACGAAACCAACCTCATCGGTTAGTTCTATTTGGCGGCAAGCTTCCGAAGATAACGCCGATCATGACAGTTATGCATCCGAGGATCGTCAGGGAATCCGCTTGCTCTCCCAGAGCTATGAACGAGATTGTCGTGACAGTAACTGGCGTAGGCTTGTTGACCCAGCACCGGTCGGTCTGAATGTCACCGTGTTCGCCAGTGTGAAACTGGCCACGCATGACAGCGCCGCGACAAGCGCCTTCCGTACGCAAATCCAGAAGCTGACCGAAGTTTTGGAATGCTATGTCTTGTTAGGTAGCACTGACGTCTTACTGAAAATAGTCGTGCCCGATATCCGCTACTATGAGGACTTTTTCTACAATCGGCTCTCGCAGCTTTCGAGCGTACGTGAGATCACTTCCAGCGTTGTCATGAGCGACGTGAAGATCGCACCAGCCCTGCCATTGGATATTGTAAAGTAGCCCCATAAATCCCCGCCCAGGATCTCCCACTTGCTAAGTGAGAGAGGTAATGTGCCCATTGTGACCAGTCACAACCCGAAGATGGAAGTGCTTTCCGCACCAGAGCGGCGCCGCCGTTGGTCAGTTAAAGGCCGAGAAGCTTGCCATCATTCAGGAGACCTATGAGCCGGACGCGACAATGAGCATCGTTGTTCGGGAATGCCAAAGTCCTTCCAACGTCTGCAGAAATATTAGAGCGACGCGGACGAGTTCGTAGTTGGTTCCATAATAGAACTTATGCGATATGTTATAACATTGCGGTGGGTTCAAGGATGAAGTGCGACTTGCGATAGATACCAATGGGTTGTCACTCGCAAGGAATGGCTCATGAGACGCACCTACTCTCAAATCGATATGGATGAACGTCGTCGGATCGCTAAGTGGCGAGCGGTTGGCCTGAGCGCCACCGTCATTGCCGAGAAGCTTGGACGGCATCTTTCGACGATTTTCCGAGAACTCAGCCGCAATGCTTTTGAAGACGCGCAGATGCCCGAGCTCAGCGGCTACTACTGCGTCACCGCCAACGAGATGGCGCGTGAACGCAGAGCCAAGCTGCGTAAGCTTGCTCGTTTCGCGCATGTGCGTCGATCGGTGATTGAACGGATCATGCATGGTTGGTCGCCACAAACAGATCGCCGGTCGAATGCGGCTGGAGCGTCATCCGATTTCCGTCAGCTACGAGACGATCTACAAGTTTGCCTATTCGGCAGACGGTCTTGCCATCAAACTGTGGCGGCACCTGCCGGAACGTCGCGCGAGACGTCGCCCGCGGCATGCCAGGCGTCGCTACGGCCGCCGTTTCAGCCCGGAACTCAACATTCTCCACCGTCCTGACACCGTCGCCGAGCGCAAGCAGTCCGGCCATTGGGAGTGCGATCTCATTCAGTTTCGCAAGAAGTTCGGCAAGGCCAACGTGACGTCGCTGGTCGAGCGGGTCAGCCGCTTTGCCGTATTCCTGCGCAACAATGACCGGCAGTCGCGACCGATCATGGACAAGATCATCGAAACGTTCTCTCCCTTGCCAGCCTTTGCCCGGCAGAGCTTCACCTTTGATCGCGGCACGGAGTTTGCCGGATTCAGGGCTTTGGAAGATGGCATCGGCGCGCGGAGCTGGTTTTGCGACCCCAGTGCACCGTGGCAGAAGGGTGCGGTGGAAAACGCCAACAAGCGCATCCGCCGGTTCATGCCAGGCGATACCGATCTTGCAGGCGTGTCGCAACGCAAGCTCATCCAGCTTACTCGCCATCTCAACGACCAGCCGCGAAAGTGCCTCGACTACAGGACGCCCGCCGAAGTGTTCCGGGCACATTTGCAAGAGGGAGGCTGAACCCCTACCCTGAAAACCGGCGTGTTGCACTTCAGTTAGGATCTCCCCGCGTATAGCGGTCGCCCCCTGTTCTCCCGACCAATACCGGTCGGTAGTGGCTAGTTGATCGTTGCCACCCATTCGCCCGTGGCGGACTTCGAGAAGCCTACGACACGATCTAAAGGCTCAGCTTGTGGTGACATCTTTACAGACGTCATGCAGACCAGACCGGGATCGGCGTCGCTTTTGTCACACTGGCCGAGCTTCAAGGAGATCTCGGGCATGTTGTTTCGATCCCATACGAGTGGCGAGGCGGGCGTGCACCTTTCGAAACGCTGCAAGAGCCTGCTCCTCCGAGGGCATTTCAACCATCGGCACGGCGCAAAGTGACGGATCAGCGGAGATAGCCGCGACCAACTCGGCCTTGGCTATTGCCTGAGAGTATACATCAGGTCCGGACGTTGCGAGATATGTGCCCCCAGCGCCGGCTGCGAGACCGACGCTGGCGGCGATCACCAAAAGCATGTTCTGATTCATTGCAGCGTTCCCGACAGATTAGGTTCTGAGGTTGAACCAGAAGCGTTCCTTGACGCCCTTGTCATTTGGAATGTCGAAGAAATAGGGATTTGAACGTTGGGGTCGAGGCATGGTGACTTGGACCTTGCATCCGTTTTTGCTCAGGTTGTCCCGGTCGTTGTATAGAGTGCGAAGTTTGATATTTGCTCGAGCATTGGCGTCCGCGTTGCCATACCGGGCGTGGAAGTCACTGCGGTTCTCGCACCGGTCGACGACCTGAACACACTTGTTGGGAGTCCGCGTCACCCCATCGCGACCGCTTTCGCTGTAGCCAATGTTCGTGCCGACCGGGCAATCCTCATATTGCTCGCGACCAGGTTTACCCGCCTTCGCCTCGTGGCAGATAGGCCAAGAGAAGCCCGGCTTTTTCATCGCGTTGATGAGCTTCATCATCGGCGGTACGCAATAGGGCACGCCTTGCCACGAAGGACTTTGGGAAGCGGCGCAGAGGAGTACTTGGCAGCCCCAGGTGGCGTCTTGTGCCTTGGCGCCTTGGGGAGCAAGGACAAACGTTGCAAGACCGACTGTGGCGAAAAACATACGTTTCATTCAGGTGGTCCTCATGATGGTTGCGACGGGCGCGCTGGCGGATGCTCAATTTGAGCGAAATCCGTCACCTATCGGTCAGTTCTCCTTGGCTTCCGCCGAGCATCGGCAAAGGGGGGCGAGATTTCGCTCTCGCGATCTGCGAGAAGATTGGCGTCCGCGATCGGCTGGCGGCCGAGCGTCTTGTCTACAGATTTGCGCCGCCACTCGTTCATATCGAGAACGTAGGTCGCCCACATGCCATAGCGGGCGGCCATGGCGTACCGCTGATAGGCCAAGTACTGAGTGTTGTACGAATACGGCGAGGCAACGCGCGCCCAACCAACCCGCAGCATCTCTACCGCAATATCTTGCCCGCTCGTCGTGCAACGGGCCTGCGGAATGCCATCATGACCATACGCGATAACGCCACATTCGACCGGTTTGCTGCCGATGGTTCGTTTGAGCCAGGACTT